>JAUNRP010000006.1:0-705 GCA_030544165.1 bacterium | reverse complement strand
CGTCAGGATGATTTCGGACGTGAGCGTGATCTCGGCGCGGAGGGCGATCTTGGACGCGGCGCCACCGACGAGCTCGGAGCCGACCGCGAACTCGCCCGCGACCCCGATCACGATCCGGGCCTCAAGCAGGACCACGACTCCCTCAAGGCCGGTGCCGAGGGTGGGGTCCTGGACCGTGACTGGCAGGACACCGATGGCGATGGCAAGCACTTCGAGCGCGTTGACCACGAGCACGATCCCGACCGAGGCGGTCTCGGCGGCGATCTGGGACAGGGCCGCGACGGCGCTCTCGGGGGCGAGCGCAGCCGTGAGTTCCGTGAGGGCCGCGAGGGCGGCGAGGAACTGCCGACCGATCTTGAAGAGGGACTGCAGGGCCAGGAGCACAACCGCGCCGAGGAGATGTTCGCGGGCACCCGCCAGCAGGGCCGTCTCCGCCGCTACGAGCGGGGTGGAGCTAGCCAGGACGTCCAGCTCGAGGGCGATCAGTTCCAGGAGGAGCAGGTCCTCGGCACCAACGAGGACCCGGACGCTGATCTGCGCCGGTAACTAGGGCGAACCCTCTTCCACGAAATCCGGGGGAGGCGCGAAGGGCGGGGTGGTCATCCACCCCGCCCTTCGTGCTGGGCCGCTGCGCCCCAGCGCCCCGCCAGGCTCTCCGGCCCCCCCGGCGCGCCGGCGAACCTGCGGCGCCCCGCCTATCCCACC
>JAUNRP010000005.1 GCA_030544165.1 bacterium | reverse complement strand
GCGGAACAGGTGGGCCTCCCGGTGGTGGTCTCCTCCGCGCTCGAGTCCTCCGTGGGGATCGCCTCGGGGGTGGCGCTCGCGGCTGCCCTGCCGGAGGAGGCCGCCACGTTCCACGGGGCGCCCCTCGCCAGTGGCCTCGCCACCGTCAACCTCTTCGGCGCGGACGTGGCGGCCGCGCCGCTCCTTCCCTCCGGGGGACAGCTCCCGGTGGGCCGGGTGGCCCCGGACGCCGAGCAGTTCCCGGCCGCACCAGCCGACCAGAGGGAGTGGTGGACCGCCCGCGCGCGCCGGGTGGCGGGCCTCCTGCCACCCGGAGAGTGCGCCGCGCTCCTAGACTTACTCGCATCATGACCCCGCAACCCCCCTCGATCGAACTGGCCCGCACCCTCGTGCGCGAACTCGTGGCCGCCGGGGTGCGCCACGCCGTCCTCTGCCCGGGCTCCCGCTCCGCCCCCCTCGCCTACGCGCTCGCGGAGGCCCACCACGCGGGCTGGCTGCACCTCACCGTCCGCCTGGATGAGCGCGGCGCCGGGTTCGTGGCCCTCGGGCTCACCCGCTCCGGCGCCGGAATGCGGCCCGTGGCCGTGGTGACCACCTCGGGCACCGCCGTCGCGAACCTGCACCCAGCGGTCCTGGAGGCGTCCCACTCGGGTGACTCGATCGTCGTCGTGAGTGCGGACCGGCCCCACGAGTGGCGGGGGACCGGGGCCAACCAGACCACGGACCAGGTGGGGATCTTTGCCGGGGCGCCGCGGTTCGCCGCGGACGTTCCTGCCGGGTACCGGCGCGAGGCCGTGCGGGGGCTCGTGACGCGGGCGCTCGCCGCCGCCACCGGTGCGTTCACGGGGGATCCGGGGCCGGTGCACCTCAACGTGGGCCTGGCCGAGCCGCTCGTGCCGGAGCGCAAGCCCGCGAGCGGCCACCTCGAACTCGAGAAGCTGCGCATGGCCGACTGGCTGGCGGGCCCGCCCCCGCCTGCCGTGGAGCTGCGCGGCGGCCTTGCGGAGGCGGCGTCCATTCCCGCGGGGCGGCGGACCCTGCTCGTGGCCGGGGACCGCGCGGGCGCGCACTGGTTTGCGCTCGCGGAGGCGGCCGGGTGGCCCGTGCTCGCCGAACCCTCCTCCGGGGCGCGCCTGCCCGGCGCGATCCGGCACTACCGCGACCTGCTGGCCGCCGGCCTCGGGGATGAGGCCGAACGCGTGGTGGTGGTGGGCCACCCCACGCTCTCCCGCCCGATCTCCCGCCTGCTCGCCCGCACGGACACCGAGGTGGTGGTGGTCTCGCGCTCGCGGTGGACGGACGTGGCCGGGGTGGCCGCGCAGGTGTGCGCCGATCTGGTGGCACCCGCCGCCGAGCCCTCCGACCTTTCCTGGTGGGACCGCTGGCAGCAGGCGGATACGGACCTCGCCGCAGCCCTCGACGACGCCGCAACGAGCGTGGCCGAGCGGGTGGCACACGCGGTGTGGGAGGCCGAGGTGCCCACCCTGGTGCTCGGCTCCTCCAACGCGGTGCGGGCCGTGGACGGCGTGGCCCCCGGCCGCTCGGACGGCGCCCTCGTGGTGGCCAACCGGGGCCTCGCCGGAATCGACGGCACGATCGCCACCGCCACCGGCCTGGCGCTCGGGACCGGCTCGCCCGTGCGCGCGCTGGTGGGGGACCTCACCTTCCTCCACGATTCCGCCAGCCTCCTGCGGGGGGTCCACGAGGCGGAGGTGGATCTCCAGGTGGTGGTCATGAACGACTCCGGCGGCGCGATCTTCGAGACCCTCGAGCCGGGAACGCTCTCCCAGCAGGACGCGCTCGCCCGGGCCACGTTCGAGCGGCTGTTCGCCACCCCGCAGCAGGCGGACCTCGGTGCGCTCGCGGCCGGGTTCGATGCCTCCCACGTGCTCGTGGACGCCCGAAAGCCAGGCGGGCTGGACGGGCTGCGCGAGGTGCTGGCGCGGCCCATCTCCGGCCGCTCCGTGGTGGAAGTCCGGATCGGGCGGGACGATCTCGCCGGAGCTGCGGAGGCGCGGCGGGTGGCCGCGGGGCGGATCGTCCACAGCTAGCATCCAGAAATCCTGCGCGCTCCTCCCAGATTCGAGGGGTCCAATGTCCGTGGCGCCGCACCCGGCGGCGCGGAAGGACAGAGCGCGATGACCACCTACGAGCCCTCCCCGGCGCCCACGAGTTCCTCCGGCTACGCATGGGCGGGCGAGCCGCCTGCCACGCCATGGGCGGCCGCGAACCCTCCCGCCGCCGCCGCGGTGCCGGTGGCTGCCACGGACTCCCGTGTTGCGCCCCGGACGCGCCGGGTGTGGCCCGGAATCCTCGCCGCCTCGGTGCTCTCGGCCACCCTCGCCTCGGGAGCCACCCTCGGGATCGTCTCGGCGAACGGAGGCGCGCCCGGCACAGGAGGATTCGGGGCGAACGGAAGCTCCGTCGTCGTCCCCGCTGCGGTTGTTGACGCGGGAGGGGTGGCGCAGGTGGCGGCCGCCGTGCGGGACTCCGTGGTGGCGATCGAGGTGGCCACCGGCAGCGGGGGCGGCTCGGGGTCCGGCGTGGTGGTGGACGCGGAGGGGCACATCCTCACCAACGACCACGTGGTGGCGGGCGCCGCCGGCATCCGGGTGACGCTCGCGGACGGCCGGGTCTTTCCGGCGCAGATCGTGGGCACCGATCCCACCACGGACCTCGCGGTGATCGCGCTGGACTCTGCGCCCGAGGACCTGGTCCCGGCCGCGCTCGGGAGCTCGGACACGCTCAGCGTGGGGGAGCAGGTGGTGGCCGTGGGCAACCCGCTGGGTCTCTCCTCCACCGTGACGGCGGGGATCGTCTCCGCCCTGGACCGCCCGGTGACCACGGGCTCGGGTGGGGGCGAGCGGGTGGTCACCAACGCGATCCAGGTGGACGCGGCCATCAACCCGGGCAACTCGGGCGGCCCGCTGTTCGATCTGGAGGGGCGCGTGGTGGGGATCAACTCCTCGATCGCGGCGCTCTCGCGGCAGTCGGGCTCGATCGGGCTCGGGTTCGCGATCCCGGTGGACCTCGCATCCCGGGTGGCGGGAGAGATCATCGCCACCGGCGAGGCCCAGCACGCGTTCCTCGGGGTCTCCCTCGTGGATGGGGAGGCCCGCGCGTCCGGCGTCACCCGCACGGGCGCCGAGGTGCGCGAGGTGGTGGCGGGCTCCGCGGCCGAGGCGGCGGGCATCGCGGCCGGAGATGTGGTGGTCTCCGTGGACGGCGCGTCCGTGACGGGGGCGGACTCGCTGACCGGATTCGTGCGGGCGGAGGCGCCCGGGACCTCCGTGCTGCTGGGAGTGGTGCGCGGCGGGGAGCACCTCGAGCTCGAGGTGAGTCTCAAGGAGGCGTGAGCGCCGCCGTCGGGGGGCAGTCAACGGAAGGCGCGCGGATGGGGGAGAATTGCGGGCATGACCACGCCTGCACCCCGCGCCCAGTTGGACAAGGACCCGCACGATGTGGCGGGGATGTTCGACTCGATCGCGCCGAAGTACGACATCACGAACGATCTGATGACCGGCTTCATGGTGCGGCGGTGGCGGATCGCCACACGGGACGCCGTGGGCACCACCCCGGGAATGAGGGTGCTGGACGTGGCGGCCGGGACCGGCTCGAGTTCGCGCGTGTGGGCGGACGCGGGCGTGGACGTGGTGCCACTCGACTTCTCCCAGGGGATGGTGGCGCAGGGCAAGAAGCAGAACCCGGACCTGCCGTTCGTGGTGGGGGATGCCACGGCGCTCCCGTTCGCGGACGCCACGTTCGATGCGGTGACCATCTCCTACGGCCTGCGCAACGTGGGGGACACGGCGGCCGCGCTCGGTGAGTTCCTGCGCGTCACGAAGCCCGGTGGGCACGTGGTGATCTGTGAGTTTTCCCGCCCCACGTGGCAGCCATTCCGCGCGGCCTACTACGCCTACCTCTCCACGGTGCTGCCCGCTGTGGTCCGGGTGGTGGCCTCGCAGTCCCCGGCGTACGGGTACCTCACGGAATCGATCAAGGACTGGCCGGACCAGCAGGAGCTGGGGCGCCAGATCGCCGCTGCGGGCTGGGAGAGGGTGGGATACCACAACCTCTTCGGCGGGATCGTGGCGCTGCACCGGGCGTTCCGGCCTGAGGGCTGAGGGGGCGCTGGGAGACGCGGTCACCCGGGACCACGGCTGGGCCCTTGGTCCCCCTCCACCGATGAGCCGGGACCTAGGTCCCAGATCGCGGGAGCGCGGGGGACCTGTGGTGTGCTGCGCAGCATTTTTTGTGGATTAGAGTGAAGCACGTTGACCACCCCTCACATCAACCAGGAGCAGTAGACCCGTGACCAGCATGCCTCAGGACGCCGATGTCCTGGTGGTCGGAGCCGGTCCGGCCGGTTCCGCAGCGGGCCACTACCTGGCCCAGCTCGGGCACCGGGTGATCATCCTGGAGAAGTCCACCTTTCCGCGTGACAAGGTGTGCGGGGACGGCCTGACCCCCATCGCCGTGCGCGAGCTGATCCGCATGGGCGTGCCCATGGATCCGGCGGACGGCTGGATGCGCAACAAGGGCCTGCGGGTGATCGGCGGCGGACACGAGATCCACCTGCCGTGGCCCGAATCCACCTCCTACCCCAACTACGGCATGGCCAAGGCGCGCATGTCCTTCGACGAGGTGCTCGCCCGCCACGCCGCCGCCAGCGGCGCCGAACTGCGCGAGGGCACCACCGTGACCGCGCCCATCCTGAACGAGAAGTCCGGCCGGATCGTGGGCGTGCGCGCCCGCGGGGTGAATGAGGACGGCACCCGCGGCGAGGAGTACGAGCTGCGCGCCCCCATCGTGATCGAGGCCGGCGGAGTGGCCGCCCGCATCGCCACCGCCATGGGGATCGAGAAGAACGAACGCCGCCCCATGGGCGTGGCCGTCCGCACCTACTTCAGGAGTCCCCGTCACGACGACGAGTGGATGGAGTCCCAGCTCGAGCTGTGGGATGGTCCTCGCGAGCGTTCCACCCTGCTCCCGGGCTACGGCTGGATCTTCCCGCTCGGGGACGGCACCGTGAACGTGGGCCTGGGGTCCGTCAGCTCCACCGCGAAGGCCACCAAGCTGGACTACAAGGAGCTCTTCCGCACCTGGATGAGGAACGCCCCGGAGTCCTGGGAGTTCACCGAGGAGAACCAGCTCGGACCCGTGCGCTCCGCGGCCCTCCCGATGGCCTTCAACCGCCAGCCTCTCTACACGAAGGGGCTCGTGTTGGTGGGGGACGCCGGTGGCATGGTCTCCCCGTTCAACGGCGAGGGGATCGGCGTGGGCCTCATGGCCGGGCGCGTTGCCGCCGATGTGGTGTCCCAGGCGTTCGCCCGGGCGAGCGGGTACGGCCTCGAGAAGGCGCTGCGCGCCTACCCGGAGGCCATGAAGGCGGAGTTCGGCGGCTACTACTCGCTCGGTCGCATCTTCGTGAAGCTGATCGAGAACCCGGCAGTGATGCGGATCTGCACCCGCTACGGACTGCCGCGTCCCACACTCATGAAGTTCGTCCATAAACTGCTAAGTGATGGGTACGAACGCCGCGGCGGTGAGACGATGGATCGGCTGATCGTGGCCCTGAGCAAGATGGTTCCGGCGGCATGAGTACTTCGATGATGAACAGGGAGGCCCCATGACGAATCCGTTCGTCCCAATCCTCTGGATGGCAGGACTCGCACTGGTCCTCGCGGTCGGCGGACTCGCGCTCTCCGCGATCCTCGGCCCCAAGCGCTTCAACCGCGTCAAGGTCTCCAACTACGAGTGCGGTGTGGACCCCACTCCCATGGCCCCGCACGGCGGCCGCTTCCCCGTGCGCTTCTACCTGGTGGGAATGACCTTCATCATCTTCGACATCGAGGTGGTGTTCATGTACCCGTGGGCCGTGGGCTTCCGGGACCTCGGCATGTTCGGCCTGATCGCCATGCTCACCTTCGTCTTCCTCATCACGGTGCCCTACCTCTATGAGTGGCGCCGCGGTGGGCTCGATTGGGAATAGGAGAAACGGATGGGAATCGAGGAGCACGCTCCAGCCGGGTTCATGCTCAGCACGGTGGAGAAACTGGCCGGCTGGGCCAGGGCCACCTCCCAGTGGCCCGTCACCATGGGCCTCGCCTGCTGCGCCATCGAGATGATGGCGGCGGGAACCCCGCGGTTCGACATGGCCCGCTTCGGCCTCGAGATCTTCCGGGCCTCCCCGCGCCACGCGGACATCATGATCGTGGCCGGGCGCGTCTCCCAGAAGATGGCCCCCGTGGTGCGCGGCATCTACGACTCCATGGTGGATCCCAAGTGGGTCATCTCCATGGGCGTGTGCGCCTCCACCGGCGGCATGTTCAACAACTACGCCCTGATCCAGGGCGCGGACCACATCGTTCCCGTTGACATCTACCTGCCCGGCTGCCCGCCGCGCCCGGAGATGCTCATCAACTCCATCCTCGAGCTCCGCAAGCACCAGAAGGTGGAGCCGCTGGGTGCGCACCGCCGCGAGATCGCGCGTGCCGCCGAGCAGGCCGCGCTGGCCGCCACCCCCACCCACCAGATGAAGGGGCTGCTCGCATGACAGACTCCACCACCCCCGAGCGGGAGATCGCCGCCCACGAGGTGCCCGAGGGCGCCCAGCGGCTCGATGTGATCGCCCAGCGCTCCGGCATGTTCGGCGCCCACGGCTCGGGTGACACCTCCGGATTCGGTGGCCTCACCCGCACCGTGGTGATGCCGGGGGAGAGCTCCCGACCGTTCGGGTCCTGGTTCGATGAGGTCTACGAGATCCTCGAGGAGGTCCTCGAGGAGGGCGGCCTCGATCCGTCCGAGGTGATCGAGAAGGCCGTGGTGGACCGCGGCGAGTTCACCCTCCACATCGCCGCCGAGCACATCGTGGCCGTGTGCCAGGCGCTGCGTGACGAGCAGGACCTGCGCTTCGAGTTCTGCATCGGCGTCTCCGGCGTGCACTACCCGGCGGATGTGGACCGCGAGCTCCACGCCGTCTACCACCTCCTCTCCCTGACCCACGGCGGGCGCGTGCTCCGCCTCGAGGTCTCGGTCCCGGACTCCCACCCGCACATCCCCTCCGTTGTGGCCGTCTACCCCGGCAACGACTGGCAGGAGCGCGAGACCTGGGACCTGTTCGGCATCGTGTTCGACGGCCACCCGGGCCTCGCCCGCACGGCCATGCCGGATGACTGGGTGGGCCACCCGCAGCGGAAGGACTACCCGCTCGGAGGTATCCCGGTGGAGTACAAGGGCGCCACCATTCCGCCCGCAGATGCCCGGAGGAACTACTCATGAGCGATTTCCACGCAACGCCGCCCCTCATCGAGGACGAGGTCCTGCGCGAGTACACCGCCTCCGGTGGTGACTGGGACGATATCGCGGCCGAGGCCGAGCGCATCTCCGAGGAGCGCATGGTCATCAACATGGGCCCGGTGCACCCCTCCACGCACGGCGTGCTCCGCCTCATCCTCGATGTGGAGGGTGAGCACGTGAAGGGGTGCCGGGTGGGGACCGGCTACCTGCACACGGGGATCGAGAAGAACATGGAGTACCGGACGTGGACGCAGGGCGTCACGTTCGCCACCCGCATGGACTACGTGGCCCCGATCTTCAACGAGGTCTCCTACTGCCTCGCCGTGGAGAAGCTGCTCGGGATCACCGATCAGATCCCGCGCCGCGCCTCGGAGATCCGCGTGCTCCTCATGGAGCTCAACCGGATCGCCTCGCACCTCGTGGCCATCGGTTCGGCCGGTAACGAGCTCGCGGCCACCACCATGATGACCTACGGCTTCCGGGGCCGTGAGTTCATCCTGAAGATCTTCGAGGCGGTGACCGGACTGCGCATGAACCACGCGTACATCCGGCCGGGCGGCGTGGCCCAGGACATGCCGGCGGGCACGGTGGACATGGTGCGCCAATACGTCCCCGCGATCCGCGAGGAGGTGCAGAACCTCATGGGCCTGACGATGGAGAACCCCATCTGGAAGGCCCGCATGAAGAAGGTCTCCTACATCTCGCTCACCGCGGGCATGGCCCTGTCCCTCTCCGGCCCCTGCCTCCGCGCGGCCGGCTACCCCATGGACGCACGCAAGTTCGCGCCCTACTGCGGGTATGAGACCTACGAGTTCGATGTGCCGGTCACGGACTACTCGGACCCGTACAACCGCACCGCCGTGCGCTACTACGAGTGCTTCGAGTCCCTCAAGATCGTGATGCAGGTGCTCGACCGCCTGGACGCCTCCGAGGGCGAGCCGGTGATGGTGGAGGACAAGCGGATCTCCTGGCCCGCGCAGCTCTCCGTGGGCGCGGACGGGCAGGGCAACTCGTTCGAGCACATCCGCGAGATCATGTCCGACTCCATGGAATCGCTCATCCACCACTTCAAGCTGGTGACGGAGGGCTTCCGGGTGCCCCCGGGCCAGGCCTTCTCCCTCATCGAGCACGCGAAGGGCCTCATGCTCTGCCACGCGGTCTCCGACGGCGGGACGCGCCCCTACCGCGTGCACTTCCGCGAGCCCTCGTTCGCCAACCTGCAGTCGCTGTCCATGATGGTGGAGGGCGGCGTGATTGCCGATGTGATCACCGCACTCGGCACGATCGATCCCGTTCTTGGAGGTGTTGACCGATGAGCGAGGGCTTCGCTCCGGACGTCCACGCGCGCCTGAGGGCAGACGCGGAGGAGATCGTCTCCCGCTACCCGGACAACCAGCGCTCCGCGCTCGGTCCCATGCTGCACCTGGTCCAGTCCGAGGAGGGCTTCGTCTCCGCCCGCGGGATCGCCCTGTGCGCCGAGGTCCTGGGCCTCACCCGCGCCGAGGTGAGCGCGGTGGCCACCTTCTACTCGCAGTACCGCCGCCACCCCAACGGCACCTACAACTTCGGGGTGTGCATCAACCCCGTGTGCGGCGTCATGGGCGGTGACCTGATCTACGAGGCGGTCTCCGAGAAGCTGGGGCTGCACGCGGACGAGACCACCGAGGACGGCCTGATCACCCTCGAGCGCCTCGAGTGCAACGCGGCCTGCGACTACGCACCGGTGGTGATGGTGAACTGGGAGTTCTTCGACAACCAGACCCGCGCCTCCGCGCTCGCCCTCGTGGACGACATCCTGGCGGGCCGGGACATCCACCCCACGCGCGGCCCGGAGAAGGTGCCCACCTTCCGCGAGGTCTCCCGCACGCTCGCCGGCTTCGAGGACGGCCTCGCCGACCAGGGCCCCTCGGCAGGCCCCGCCTCCCTGCTGGGCAACCGGCTCGCGGCGGAGAACGACTGGCGTGCCCCCTACGATCCGAGCGCTACCGAGGCGGAGGAAGATCCCACGATGAGCACCGAGCAGGACCGCAACGTGACCGAGGGAACCCCGGCGGCCGGCGAGCCCGGCTCCTCTGCGGAGCGCGAGGTGACCAGCCAGCAGGACGTGGATCCGGACACGGTCTCCAAGCCGAACACCCCGGACCCGAACGCGGCGAGGGATGACAGCGAAGAGGCGCCCAGCAAGGAGGAGGAGAAGTGACCCTCACCGAACCCGGCCGCCTCACCCCGGTCCTCTCCGATCTCTGGGGAACCGACCGCTCCTGGACCCTGGACGTCTACCGGAAGAGCGGCGGCTACCAGGCGTGGAAGACCGCCCAGGGGATGGACCCCGAGGAGATCGTCACCATCATGAAGGACTCGTCCCTCCGGGGGCGCGGCGGTGCGGGATTCCCCACCGGCCTCAAGTGGTCCTTCCTCCCCGCGCCCGACGGCGGCCCGCGCTACCTCGTGGTCAACGCGGACGAGTCCGAGCCGGGTGCCTGCAAGGACATCCCGCTCATGATGGCCAACCCGCACGTGCTGATCGAGGGCATGGCGATCACCACGTACGCGATCGGGGGCCACCACGCCTTCGTCTACCTCCGCGGAGAGGTGGTCCACGTCTACCGCCGACTGCTGCAGGCGGTGCGCGAGGCGCGCGAGGCGGGCCTGATCGGCAAGGGGGTGGGCCCGAACAAGGACTACGACCTCGAGATCACCATCCACGCCGGCGCCGGCGCCTACATCTGCGGCGAGGAGACCGCGCTCCTCGACTCGCTCGAGGGCCGGCGCGGCCAGCCCCGCCTCAAGCCCCCGTTCCCCGCTGTGGCCGGCTACAACGCCCGCCCCACCGTGGTGAACAACGTGGAGTCGATCGCCTCGGTCCCGGGAATCATCAGCCGCGGCGCGGACTGGTTCAAGGCCATGGGAACGGAGAAGTCCACCGGCCACGGCATCTTCTCCCTCTCCGGCCACGTGAGGAACCCCGGCCAGGTGGAGGCGCCGTTCGGGGTCACCATGCGCGAGCTGCTCGAGATGACGGGCGGGATGCGCGAGGGCCACGAGCTGAAGTTCTTCACCCCGGGAGGCTCCTCCTCCCCGATCTTCACCGCCGAGCACCTCGATGTGCCGCTGGATTACGATTCGGTGGCCGCCAGCGGCTCCATGCTCGGAACCCGCTCGCTCCAGGTGTTCGACGAGACCACCTCGGTGGTGCGCGTGATCCGCGGCTGGACCGACTTCTACCAGCACGAGTCCTGCGGAAAGTGCACCCCCTGCCGGGAGGGCACCTACTGGATGCGCCAGATCATGCACCGCCTCGAGGCGGGCAGGGGCGTGCCGGGAGACGTGGACCTGCTGCTCGAGGTCTCGGCCAACATCCTCGGCCGGTCCTTCTGCGCACTCGGCGACGCCTCCGCGAACCCGATCCAGAGCGGCATCAAGTACTTCCGTGAGGAGTTCGAGCAGGGGTACACCACCCCCGCGTGGGAGCTCTTCCCGTATGAGGCATCGGCCCTCGAGACGAAGGCAGGAGCATGACAGCCACCGAGAACAAGGTCGAAACGGTCACCGTCACCATCGACGGTGTCCAGGTGGACGTGCCCAAGGGCACGCTCATCATCCGCGCCGCGGAGCAGGCCGGCATCGAGATCCCGCGCTTCTGCGACCACCCCCTCCTCAAGCCCGCCGGCGCCTGCCGCCAGTGCCTCGTGGAGGTGGCCACCCCGGACCGCGAGGGCAACGTCAAGAAGATGCCCAAGCCGCAGGCCTCCTGCACCATGGAGGTCACCCCGGGGATGGAGGTGTACACCCAGCACACCTCCGAGGTCTCCGATGTGGCCCAGCACGCCCAGATCGAGTTCCTGCTCATCAACCACCCCCTCGACTGCCCGGTCTGCGACAAGGGCGGCGAGTGCCCCCTCCAGAACCAGGCCCTGGCCCACGGCCGCGCCAAGTCCCGCTTCATCGATGTGAAGCGCACGTTCCCCAAGCCCATCCGGATCTCCACCGAGATCCTCCTGGACCGGGACCGCTGCATCCTCTGCCAGCGCTGCACCCGCTTCTCCTCCGAGATCCCCGGAGACGCGTTCATCGCCCTCCAGGGCCGCGGCGGAGGCTCCCCGGGCTACGAGGTGCACGCCCTGCACGGCTCCCAGATCGGCCGCTTCGACGAGTCCGTCCTGGACTTCGCGAGCTCCGAGGGCACCAGCGTGGAGCGAAACTACGACCCGAGCCTGACCGGCCCCACCGGTGGCGCGGCGATCCTGGGCGGCCTCGATGCCGGCCCCACCGGGTACGCCGAGGAGGACGCCTCCGGCCGGCCGTTCGCCTCCTACTTCTCCGGCAACACCATCCAGATCTGCCCGGTGGGCGCGCTCACCTCGGCCACCTACCGCTTCCGGGCCCGCCCGTTCGATCTGGTCTCCGTGGAGTCCGTGGCCGAGCACGATTCCTCCGGCGCCGCGATCCGCGTGGACCAGCGCCGGGGCGTGGTGCTCCGCCGCCTCGCCGGCAACGATCCCGAGGTCAACGAGGAGTGGATCACGGACAAGGACCGGTTCGCCTTCACGTGGCAGACCGCCCCGGACCGCCTCACCATGCCCATGGTGCGGGAGAACGGTGAACTGGTTCCCACCTCCTGGTCCGACGCCCTGGATGTGGCCGCCCGCGGCCTCTCTGCGGCCAAGGATGCCGGGGGAGTGGCCGTGCTGCCCGGCGGGCGCCTCACGCTCGAGGACGCGTTCGCGTACTCCGCGTTCGCGCGCCGCGTGCTCGGCACCAATGACATCGATGCCCGCGCCCGCGTCTCCTCCGCCGAGGAGGCCGAGTTCCTCGCCACCGTGGCCGGCAGCGGCCTCGGCGTGACCTTCACGGACCTCGAGAACGCGCCCCAGGTGCTCCTCGTGGGCCTCGAGGCCGAGGAGGAGGCGGGCAACGTCTTCCTCCGCCTCCGCAAGGGCGTCCTCGCGGACAGGGTCAAGGTGGCCACCGTGGCCCCCTTCCTCACCCGCGGCGCCGCCAAGATGCGCGCCGAGCTGCTCCCGGCCGTCCCCGGCACCGAGCCCTCCGTTCTCCGTTCCATTCTCGACGACGACGGCGCGGCTGCCGTCCGGGAGGGCCTGTCCCAGCCCGGTTCCGTCATCCTGGTGGGGGAGCGCGCCGCAGAGACCGCCGGCACCATCAGCGCCGCCGTGGAGCTCGCGAAGGCGAGCGGCGCGCGGCTCCAGTGGATCCCCCGCCGCGCCGGAGAGCGCGCTGCCATCGAGGCCGGCTGCCTGCCCGGGCTCCTTCCGGGTGGCCGCGTCGTCGCCGATGAGAAGGCGCGTGCAGACGCAGCCCTCGTGTGGGCTGGGACCGAGATCCCGGCCACGCCGGGACGTGACCTGCCCGGAATCGTGGAGGCGCTCGGCTCGGGTGAGCTCGGGGGAGTGGTGGTCGGCGGCGTCGACGTTGCGGACCTTCCGGACCCCGCCGCCGCGCGGGCCGCGCTCGAGAGGGCCTTCGTGGTCTCGCTCGAGGTGCGTGCCTCCTCGGTCACCGAGCTCGCCGATGTGGTGCTCCCCGTGGCCCCCACGGTGGAGAAGGCGGGCACGTTCGTGAACTGGGAGGGCCGCCTGCGCCCCTTCCCGCAGGTGCTCGTCTCCTACCAGCAGCCTGACCGCCGGATCCTGAGCGACCTCGCCGAGGAGATGGGGGTGGACCTCGAACTCCGCGAACTCTCGGGAGCCGTGGAGCAGGTCACCGACTTCGAGGGCTGGTCCGGTTCGGCGGAGTTCGCCGGGGTGGAGGCCGGTGCGGGTGCCACCGCCGGTGGCGGCGAGGCCGTGCTCTCCACCTTCAAGCTGATGCTCGACGACGGCCGCCTCCAGGACGGCGAGCCGCACCTCGCGGGAACCGCGCACCGGGCCGTGGCCCGGATCTCCGCCGGGACCCTCGATGCGCTCGGCGCCTCCGCGGAGGACGATCTGACCATCTCCGGTCCTGCTGGCTCGCTCACCCTCCCGGTCCTCGTGACCGAGATGCCCGACGGCGTGGTGTGGCTGCCCCAGTACTCACCCGGATCGCACGTGTACGAGCAGCTCGGTGCCCGCACCGGTGACCTCGTCCGCCTGAACAGGGAGGCCCAGCCGTGATGCCCTTCGTGACCGCCGAACCGGTGGCGGACTTCAGCCAGGACACCTGGTGGATCTGGCTCATCAAGGCCGTGTTCATCCTGCTGTTCCTGATCATCAGCGTGCTGCTGATGCTCTGGCTCGAGCGGCGCGGACTGGGACGCGTCCAGACGCGCCCCGGCCCCAACGTGATCGGCCCGTTCGGGTTCTTCCAGGCGATCGCGGACGCGCTCAAGCTGATGCTCAAGGAAGACTTCTGGCTCAAGGGCGCGGACAAGGTCATCTACATCCTCGGCCCGGTGATCGCCGCCGCCACCGCCTTCATGGTGATGGCTGTGATCCCCATGGGGCCGAACGTGAACATGTTCGGGATCAACACCCCGCTCCAGCTCGCGGACATGCCGGTGGGCGTGCTCTACATCCTCGCGATCACCGGGATCGGCGTGTTCGGCATGGTGCTCGGTGGCTGGGCGGCCCGCTCGCCCTACTCGCTGTTCGGCGCCGTGCGCGCCTCGGCCCAGATGATCTCCTACGAGCTCTCCATGGGCCTCGCGCTGGTCTCCGTGTTCATCGTCTCCGGATCGATGTCCACCTCCTCGATCGTGGCCGCGCAGGCCAGCCAGTGGTGGATCGTCTCGCTCTTCCCGGCGTTCATCATCTACTTCATCTCCGGAAACGGTGAGATCAACCGCCTCCCGTTCGACCTCCCCGAGGCCGAGGGTGAGATCGTGGCCGGTCCCATGACCGAGTACTCCTCGATGAAGTTCGCCTGGTTCTACCTCGCCGAGTACATCAACCTGCTCAACGTCTCCATGGTCACCGTCACGGTGTTCCTGGGAGGCTGGCTCGCACCCTGGCCGTTCAGCCAGCTCGGCATCATGAACGACGGCTGGTGGGGCATGTTCTGGTTCATCGCCAAGATGTGGTTCGTGGCCGCCATCTTCGTGTGGATCCGTGGAACCCTGCTCCGCGTGCGCTACGACCAGCTCATGAAGCTGGGCTGGAAGGTCCTCATCCCCGCCGCCCTCATCTGGATGGTGGCCGTGACCGTGGTCCAGGGCGTGATGGCCTTCTCCGATATCCAGCAGTCCACGTTCCTGATCGGAATCGCCGTCGCCTTCGGTGTGGTCATCCTCCTCCTCCTGCTCTGGCCGGAGAAGAAGGTGGCCCCCGCCGTGGAGGACGAGGCTCCGGTCTTCGACGCCTACGCGGGTGGCTACCCGGTGCCGCCGATGCCGGGAGAGCAACTCCCGCCCTCGCCGCGCCGCCGCCGCCGTGAGGCCGCACTCGCCATGTCCACTGAGGAGGCTTCCGATGAGTGACAAGTCCCTTGAGCGCCGGGGTTCCGGGGAGCTCTCGAACTACGAGAACACCCAGTACACCCCCGACGAGCCGGGCCCGATCGGCCGCTTCCTCGCCCCGGTGGGAGGATTCGGCGTCACGCTCCGCAACGTCTTCCGCCCGTACGTGGCCGAGCAGTATCCGTTCGAGAAGCACCCCACCGCGCCCCGCTTCCACGGCCGCCACCAGCTCAACCGCTACCCGGACGGGCTGGAGAAGTGCATCGGCTGCGAGCTGTGCGCGTGGGCGTGCCCCGCGGATGCCATCTACGTGGAGGCCGGCACCAACAGCCCGGAGGCGCAGTACTCCCCGGGTGAGCGCTACGGCCGGGTCTACCAGATCAACTACCTGCGCTGCATCGGCTGCGGCCTGTGCATCGAGGCCTGCCCCACGCGTGCGCTGACGATGACCAACTACTACGAGATCTCCGGGCCCACCCGCGAGGAGATGATCTACGAGAAGGACACCCTGCTCGCCCCCCTCGATGAGGGCATGCTCGCCGCCCCGCACCCCATGGTGGAGGGCACCAGCGATGTCAGCTACTACAACGGGGACGTCCTCGGTGCCACGCAGGCCCAGGTGGAGTGGGTCCGCGAACGCCGTCCCGAGGACCCCTCGCTCGAGACGGTGAGAATCAGGAGCGAAGCATGAACGCCCTCACCCTTCCCCTCGCGCTGACGGCGGACGGCACGATCGGTACCGGCGAGACGATCCTCTTCTGGATCGCCGCCCCCCTGATCGTGCTCGCCGCCACGGCGCTGCTGTTCGCGCGGAAGGCCGCCTACGCGGCCATCGCGCTGGTGTTCGTGATGATCGGACTCGCCGCCATCTACATCGCGCAGGACGCGATGTTCCTCGGCATCGTCCAGGTGATCGTCTACTCCGGCGCCATCATGATGCTCTTCATGTTCGTGCTGATGCTGATCGGCGTGGACGTGGCGGACTCGGCGTTCGAGGCCATCAAGGGCCAGCGCTGGATCGCCGTGGTGTTCGGACTCGGCGTGGCGATCGGCCTCGCCGGGATCGTGCTCGGCGCCACCCTGCCGCCCACCCAGGGCCTCGAGGCCGTGAACGCGGACACCAACCCAGTGGGCGTGGCCAAGGTGATCTTCGGCAGCTACCCGTTCGCCATGCAGCTCACCGCGGCCCTCCTGATCGTGGCCGCCCTCGCCGCCATGACCCTGACCCACCTGGACCGGATCGGCCCGAAGGTGGACCAGAAGCTCGTGGCCGATTCGCGCACCAAGGGCTGGGAGGAGAAGGGCGCCCGCATCGGTCAGCTCCCACCCCCCGGCGTGTACGCGCGCACCAACCGCACCACCGTGCCCGCCATGGGCCCGGGCGGGGAGCCGATCGCCGGATCCGTGCCGCAGGTGCTGCGCATCCGCGGCCAGGAGGACGCGATCGCGCAGGTGGCCCCGGAGGCCATCGCCGCCGCGTTCGCACCCGAGCCCGTCACCCTCAGCCGCATGCCGGGCATGCCGGGCGAGTCGGCCCCGGACTACGAGGGTGCCCGCAGCTCAGGCGCCCCCGCGATCACCGCACCCGAGGACGCGAGCCGCGCGCCCGCCGTCGGGGGAACACCCGCCGCAGATGACGGCGGAACGGGAGCCACCGTCGTCGTGGACGCGGATGGCGAGGCGATCGTGACAGAGGCCGAGGACATCATCGATCCCACGGACAAGGAGGAGGAGCGATGAGCCCCACCAACTACCTGGTGCTCGCCGCGATCCTGTTCGCGATCGGCGCGGCCACGGTCCTGGTGCGCCGCAACGCGATCATCGCCTTCATGGGCGTGGAGCTCATGCTGAACGCGTGCAACCTCGGCCTCGTGACCTTCTCCCGCATCCACGGAAACCTCGACGGCCAGGTCATGGCGTTCTTCGTCATGGTGGTGGCCGCCGCCGAGGTGGTGGTGGGACTCGCGATCATCGTGTCCATCTTCCGAGCCCGCAGGTCGGTGTCGCTGGACGACTCCTCCCTGCTGAAGAACTAGCGGGGAAGGGAACCTCATGAACCAGTTGCTCCTCGCTCCCGCGGCCCTCGCCGCGACGCCCGCCACCGGTGCGGCGTCGTACGCGTGGCTGCTCGTGGCGATTCCCCTCCTCTCCGCCGCGATCCTCCTGCTGCTCGGCCGCCGGGCTGACAAGTGGGGTCACTGGCTGGGAGTCCTGGCCTCCTCGGCCTCGTTCGTGCTCGGTGCCACGATCCTGGCGCAGATGCTGGGCGCCGCCCCCGAGAGCCGCGTGATGGTGCAGACCGTCTACTCGTGGATCCCGGCCGGGCAGCTCTCGGTGGACTTCGCCACCCGGATGGACCCGCTCTCCGTCACGTTCGTCATCCTCGTGACGTTCGTGGGAACGCTCATCCACATCTACTCCGTGGCCTACATGGACCGCGATCCGGACCGGCGGCGCTTCTTCGCGTACCTCAACCTGTTCGTGGCCGCGATGCTCCTGCTCGTGATCGCGGACTCCTACGTGCTGCTGTTCGTGGGCTGGGAGGGCGTGGGCCTCGCCTCCTACCTCCTGATCGGGTTCTGGAACCACGTGCCGGAGTACGCCACGGCCGCCAAGAAGGCGTTCGTGATGAACAGGGTGGGCGACGCCGGGCTGCTGCTCGCGATGGGTGCGATCTTCGCCGCCGTGGGCTCGCTCGACTACGAGAGCGTGCTCGGTGCGGACCTCGGCGTGTTCGCCGCCACGATGATCGGCCTGTTCCTGCTGGTGGCCGCCTGCGGTAAGTCCGCGCAGTTCCCCCTCCAGGCGTGGCTGGGCGATGCGATGGCGGGCCCCACCCCGGTCTCCGCCCTCATCCACGCGGCCACCATGGTGACCGCCGGCGTGTACCTGGTGGTGCGCTCCGGCCCCATCTACGCGGCCGCCCCGGACGCGCAGCTCGCCGTGGCGATCGTGGGTGCCATCACCCTGATCTTCGGTGCCGTGGTGGGTATGGCGAAGGACGATATGAAGAAGGTCCTCGCCGCCTCCACCATGAGCCAGATCGGCTACATGATGCTGGCCGCCGGCCTTGGTCCGGTTGGTTACGCGATCGCGATCTTCCACCTCTTCACCCACGGCTTCTTCAAGGCCAACATGTTCCTCGGCGCCGGCTCCGTGATGCACGGGATGAACGACCAGGTGAACATCAGGCGGTTCGGCGGCCTGCGGAAGTACATGAAGATCACCTGGATCACCTTCATGATGGGCTGGCTGGCCATCATGGGGATCCCGCCGTTCGCCGGATTCTTCTCCAAGGACCTCATCATCGAGACGGCGTTCGTGGGAGAGGGCTGGCGCCCTTGGGTGTTCGGCCTGACCGCCCTGATCGGCGCGGGACTCACCGCCTTCTACATGAGCCGGATGTTCTTCATGATCTTCCACGGCGAGAAGCGGTGGACCGCCCCACCGGACGGCCCGGAGCAGCACCCGCACGAGTCCTCCCTGCTGATGACCGTGCCGATGATGATCCTCGCTCTTGGTTCGGTGGTCCTCGGCTTCCTGATGAACGGTGGCTTCCAGACCTTCCTGGAGCCGGTGACCGGCCACGCGGAGCACCACGCCCCCGTGATCCCGGTGATCGCCATCCAGGTGGCCACGGTGGGCCTCGCGGTTGCCGGCGCTGTGGTGGCGTACCTCATGTACGTGCGCTCCCGCGTGCCCATGACCGCCCCCGCCGCCGGCCCGCTGGTGGTGGCCGCCCGCAACGACCTCTACCAGGACGCAGTCAACGAGGCGGTCTTCATGCGGCCCGGCATGGCCCTCACGCAGACCCTGGGCGCCACGGACGACTACGTGGTGGACGGCATCGCCGAGGGCACCGCGTTCGGCCTGCGTGACATCGGAACGTGGGTCTCCAAGGCCCAGAACGGTTTCGTACGCTCCTACGCGAGCTACGTGGTGGCCGGCGCTGCACTCGCCGTCCTCGCGGTGCTCTTCACACGGATGTAGGGAAATAAAGGAACTGATGCCCAGATGAATGCTCCATTCCCCATCCTGACCGCACTGGTGGTCCTGCCCTTGGTGGCGGCCCTGGTGCTGTGGCTCGTGAAGCCGCTGCGCGAACACGCCCGGGTCTTCGGCCTGGTGGTTTCCGGGCTCGTGCTCGGGCTCGCGGTGTTCGCCGCCACCCAGTTCGACCTCGGCAACGCCGGGCAGGTCCAGCTCGTTGAGCAGGTGCCGTGGATCCCCGCGATCGGCGCCTCCTACGCCCTCGGCGTCACCGGCCTCGGCCTCGCCATGATCCTGCTGGCCACGTTCCTCGTGGTGGTGGTCATGATCGCCCGCGAGCCGGGGGAGGGTGGCCCCGACTGGCTGTGGATCACGCTCGTGCTCGTGCTCGAATCGGTCATGGTGGCCGTCTTCGCCGCGCGTGACGTGTTCCTGTTCTACGTGCTGTTCGAGCTCATGCTGATCCCGGTCTACTTCCTGATCGGCATCTTCGGGGGGCCGGACCGCAGGCGCGCGGCCGTGAAGTTCCTGCTCTACTCGCTGGCCGGTGGGCTCATCATGCTGCTCGGCGTGATCGCGCTGTACAACTACGGCCCGGGCGGCACGGACGCCTACCTGATCGACTCCCTCGCGGGGAACATCACGGCCTCGAGCATGGCGGAGAACCTCCTGTTCGTCTCCTTCTTCATCGCGTTCGCCATCAAGGCACCGATGGTGCCCGTGCACACGTGGCTGCCGGACACCGCTCAGCAGGCGGACTCGGGCACCTCCACACTGCTCGTGGGTGTGCTGGACAAGCTCGGCACGTTCGGGATGATCACGCTCTGCCTGCCGCTGTTCCCGGGAGCCTCCCGGTGGGCGGCGCCGGTGATCATCGCCTTCGCGGTGATCTCCATCATCTACGGCGGGTTGGTTGCCCTCGCGCAGAAGGACTTCATGCGCCTGACCGCGATGACCTCGGTCTCGCACTTCGGGTTCATCGTGCTCGGCATCTTCATCGGCTCGTCCGTGGCCATGACCGGCTCGATGCTCTACATGATCGCCCACGGTGTCTCCACCGCCGCGCTCTTCCTGACGCTCGGCTTCCTGGAGAAGAGGGGCCACTCCCAGTGGATCCCCACCTACCGCGGCATGCAGCGCATCACCCCGGTGCTCGCCGGCACCTTCCTGATCGCCGGCCTCGCCTCGATCGCCCTTCCCGGGCTCTCCGGGTTCGTGCCGGAGTGGCTGGTGCTCACCGGCACGTTCCAGGTGAACTTCTGGGTGGCCATCATCGCCGTGTTCGGCGTGATCATCGCGGCCCTCTACATCCTGATGCCCTACCAGCGGATGTTCACCGGCCCCAGGGAGGAGGGCATCCAGGGCGCTGCGGACCTGAATGTCCGGGAGAAGGCCGCCATCACCCCGCTCGTGATCGCCGCGCTGCTGCTGGGCTTCGTCCCGGCGCCGGCCCTCGATCTGGTCCGCCCCGTGGCGGAGCGAGCCGTGATGGTGATCCAGACCGATCCCGTCACCACCGTTGCCCAGGCGACTGAGGAGAGTGGAAAGTGAACTTCGCTGCACCGGTTATCGAGTGGGCCGCCCTCACGCCGCTCCTGATCGTCTTCGGCGCCGCCGTGATCGGCGTGCTGATCGAGGCGTTCCTTCCTCGCCGCGCCCGCCGTGGTGCCCAGATCGTACTCGCACTCACGGCCCTGGCCGCCGGCCTCGTGGCCGTCATCTGGCGCTGGACCGTGATCGCGGAGAGCGGTCCCTCCGGGATCCTCTACAGCCAGGACTCCGGAGGCTCGATCATCCAGGTGGTGGAGGACGGGCCGGCCCTGGCCGGTCAGGCCATCCTGCTGGTGGCCTCGTTCGTGGCCATGCTGGTGATCGCGGACCGCACCGTCCCCGGTGAGGACGCCTTTGCCCCCTCCGGGGCCACGGCCCCTGGCAGCCCGGACGAGGCGCGTGCGCTGCGGGCCGGATTCGAGCAGACCGAGGTCTTCCCGCTCACCATGTTCGCCGTGGTGGGCATGATGATCTTCGCCAGCGCGAACGATTTCATCTCCCTGTTCGTGGCCCTCGAGGTGCTCTCGCTGCCGCTCTACGTGCTCTCCGGCCTCGCCCGCAGGCGCCGCCTCCTCTCCCAGGAGGCCTCGCTGAAGTACTTCCTGCTCGGCGCGCTCGCCTCCGGGTTCTTCCTGTTCGGAATCGTGCTGCTGTACGGCTTCTCCGGCTCGCTGAACTTCGGCCAGATCGCAGCCGCTGTGCCGATGGTTGCGGGTGGGGACTTCCTCCTCATCGGCGGCGCGATCCTGGTGCTGATCGGCCTGCTGTTCAAGGTGGGTGCGGTCCCGTTCCACGCGTGGACCCCGGATGTCTACCAGGGCGCACCCACCCCCATCACGGGCTTCATGGGTGCGGCCACCAAGATCGCCGCCTTCGCTGCGATGCTGCGCGTGTTCTACGTGGTCTTCCCGGGCCTGCGCTGGGATCTCGAGATCGTCATGTGGGTCATCATCGGCCTCACCATGCTGGTGGGAACCGTGCTCGGCCTCATCCAGACCAACGTGAAGCGCATGCTGGCGTACTCCTCGATCGCCCACGCCGGATTCGTCCTGCTCGGCGTCCACGCCCTGCAGCCGGATGGCCCCGCCGCCGTGTTCTTCTACCTCCTCGCCTATGGACTCGCCACGGTGGGTGCGTTTGCGGTGGTGAACTCGGTCCGGGAGCGCGATGCGCTGGGCCACGTGACCTCGGAGGCGGGCGAGCTCGACCAGTGGAAGGGCCTCGGCAAGTCCAACCCGCTGCTGGCCGGCGCCATGATGGTCTTCCTCCTCTCCTTCGCCGGAATCCCGCTGACCGCGGGCTTCATGGGGAAGTTCGAGGTCTTCGGTTCGGCGCTCCGCGGCGGCCTCGCGCCCCTCGTGGTGCTCGCCGTCCTCTGCTCGGCAGCCACCGCCTACCTGTACTTCCGCATCATGGTGCTCATGTTCTTCAACGAGCGCGAGGATGAGGAGGGCGTGGTGGCCGTCCCGGGTGAGGGGCTCGGCGCCGTGGCGATCGGCATCGCCGCGCTCGGCACCCTGGTGCTCGGCATCGTGCCCGGACCCGTCATCGATGCGCTGACCAGCGCCATCCAGTTCCTCCCCTGAGAGACACCGTGACCGAATCCCCCGAGGGCCTCACGCACAGGCTCGCCCCGGACCTTGAGAAGGTGGAGGCGGGCCTGCGTGAGGCCACCTCCTACGCCGAAGCGGCGATCGCCGGTCCGGCGGGCCACCTGGCGGAGGCGGGCGGCAAGCGGCTGCGGCCCATGCTGACCCTCCTCACCTCCCACCTGGGGAGCGGGGTCAACGAGTCGGTCCGGGCCGCGGCGGTCTCGGTGGAGCTCACCCACCTGGCCACCCTGTACCACGACGACGTCATGGACTCCGCCCTCGTGCGCCGCGGCGCCCCCGCCGCACAGGCGCTGTGGGGAAACAACGTGGCGATCCTGACCGGGGACCTGCTGTTCGCGAAGGCCTCCCAGATCGTGGCGGGCCTCGGCCCTGAGGCCGTGCTCATGCACGCGGAGACCTTCGAGCGCCTCTGCCTCGGCCAGCTCCACGAGACGATCGGACCCGCCGAGGGGGTTGACGCGATCCAGCACTACCTGGATGTCCTCGCGGACAAGACGGGCTCGCTCATCGCCACCTCCGCCCGCTACGGGGCCATGTTCGGGGGTGCCCCCGAGCACCTCGTGGGCGTCATGGAGGCGTTCGGCGAGAAGGTGGGTCTCGCGTTCCAGCTCGCCGACGACGTCATCGACCTCACCTCGGATGGCGACGTCACCGGGAAGACCCCGGGCACGGACCTGCGCGAGGGCGTGGACACCATGCCCGTCCTCCTGCTGCGCAAGCACGAGCGGGAGGGAACGCTCGACGAGGAGGGGCGCGAGATCCTCGCCCTGCTCGCCTCGGACCTGGAGGGGGATAGCGAACTCGCGGCCGCCGTCGGGAGGCTGCGGACCCACGCGGTGGTGGACGAGACGCGCGTGATGGCCCGCCAGTGGGCCGACGACGCGATCGCCGAGCTGCGCGGCCTGCCCGAGGGCGAGGTCCGGACGGTGCTCGAGGAGTTCGCGCTGCAGCTCGTGGACCGCCTGGCCTGAGCGCAGCCGCCGCCCTTCCCCACCTCTCCTCCAACGCGTCCGGCCGCTCGCTGGTTCCCGTTCGGGAGGCCCCAGGGCGCTCGAGGACTCCCACCCCCGGGGGTTTTGCCGTCTGTGTTGGATGGCCCCTGCCTCTCGAGGGCTCCTCACCCCCGTGCGTTTTGCCGTCTGTGATGGATGGCCCCTGCCTCTCGAGGA
>JAUNRP010000004.1 GCA_030544165.1 bacterium | reverse complement strand
GGCCCCTCGGCCCCCTGACCGCCCGGCCGCGGCGCTGCGCGGCGTCCCGCCCACGGCCCGCTAGGGTATTTCCGTGCACCTGAGGACGTTGACGCTGCGAGGATTCAAGTCCTTCGCGTCCGCGACCACCCTCCACTTCGAGCCCGGCATCACGGCGGTGGTGGGGCCGAACGGCTCCGGCAAGTCCAACGTGGTGGACGCCCTCACCTGGGTGATGGGGGAGCAGGGCGCCAAGACGCTGCGCGGCGGCTCCATGGCGGACGTCATCTTCGCCGGCACCACCTCCCGCCCGCCGCTGGGCCGCGCCGAGGTCTCCCTCACCATCGACAACTCCGACGGCGCCCTCCCGATCGCGTACTCCGAGGTCACCATCTCCCGGACCCTGTTCCGTAACGGGGGCTCCGAGTACGCCATCAACGGCACCCCGTGCCGGCTCCTGGACATCCAGGAACTGCTCTCGGACACCGGCATGGGCCGGGAGATGCACGTGATCGTGGGCCAGGGGCGCCTCGATTCGGTGCTCACCGCCACGCCCGAGGACCGCCGCGGCTTCATCGAGGAGGCCGCCGGGGTCCTCAAGCACCGCCGCCGCAAGGACAAGGCGCTCCGCAAGCTCGATTCGATGCAGGCCAACCTCCAGCGCATCACGGACCTCTCCGCGGAGATCCGCCGCCAACTCGGCCCTCTCGCCCGCCAGGCGGATGTGGCCCGCCGCGCGGCGATCATTCAGTCCGATGTGCGTGATGCCCGCGCCCGCCTCCTCGCGGATGATCTGGTCCAGGCGCAGGCGAGGCTCGCCGCGGACCGCGCGGACGAGGACGCGATCCAGGGCCGCAAGGCCGAGGTGGAGGAGCAGATCGATGAGCACCGCCGCACCCTCGCGGATGCGGAGCGGGCCGCCGCCGAACTCGCCCCGCGCCTGCGCGAGGCCACGGACGCCTTCTACGAGCTCACCAGCCTGAGGGAGCGCTTCACCTCGCTCGCCCAGCTCGCGGCCGAACGGGTCCGCCACCTCGGCGCCCCCATCACCCCGCGCCAGGGGGATGACCCCGAGGAGCTCGATGCCCGCGCCGCCGCCGCCCGCGAGGAGGAGGCCACCCTCCGCGGCGAGGCCGAGGCCGCCCAGGCCGCGCTCGATGAGGTGGTGGCCGCCCGCACCGCCGCCGAGGAAGCCGAGCGCGCCGCCGAACACGCGCTCGCCGCCGTCCACCGCGGCGTCGCGGACCGGCGCGAGGGCCTCGCCCGGCTCACCGGCCAGGTCTCCACCCGCCGCTCCCGCCTGGAGGCCGCTCAGGCCGAGCTCGGCCGCGCCCGCGAGTCCCTCGAGCAGGCCCGCGCCCGCGCGGAGAAGTCCGAGCTGGACTTCTCCCGCCTCGAGCAGGAGGTGGCGGGAGCCGAGACCGGCGAGGAGGACCTGGACGCCGCCCACGAGGCCGCCGAGGCCGAACTCGCCGAGGCGCTCGAGGCGGAGTCGGCCCTCACCGAGCGGGAGCGCGAGATCCGCCAGCGCCTCTCCACCGCCACCACCCGCGCCGAGACCCTCGCGCTCTCCCTGAGGCGCACGGACGCCACGGCCGAGCTCGCCACCTCCGGCGCCACCGGCATCGAGGGCACCCTCCCCGAGCGCCTCCACGTTTCCGGGGGCTGGGACGAGGCCATCGCCGCCGCGCTCGGCCCGTGGGCGGACGCCGCGATCGCCACCGACCCGGGCGCCGCCGTCGATGCCCTGCGCGCCGCCCGCGAGGGGGAGAGTGGCACCGTCCGCCTCGTGGTGGGCGCGGCCGCCTCCCCGCTGCCCGCCATTCCCTCCGGCCTCACCTCCGCCGTCTCCTCCCTCTCCTCCGACGACGCCGCGACATTGGCGGCCGTGACGCGCCTCCTCGCGGCAGTGGTGCTGGCGGAGGACCTGACCGAGGCCCGCGCCGTGGTGGAGTCGAACCCGGAACTCATCGCGGCCACCCGCGCCGGGGACCTGCTCGCCTCCACCCACGCGATCGGCGGGAGCGGGGAGGAGGGATCCTCGGTGTTCGCCCTCCAGGCTGCGGCCGACGAGGCCGCCCGCGAGGTGGACCAGGCCACCCTCGATCTGGAGGCGGTGCGATTCGAGGCGGGACCCGTTGCGGAGCGCGTGGCCGCCGCCCGGGAGAAGGCCGCAGAGACCCTGGCAGAACTGCACTCCTCGGACGCGGCGTTCGCGGCCAGCACCGAGCGGCTGGGGCAACTCGCCTCCGCGATCCGCAGTGCGCATGCCGAGGCGGAGCGGGCCGTTCCCGTGATCGAGCGCCTCGAGGGTGAGCTGACCGAGCACGAGCGCGAACTCGCCGCCCTCGTGGAGCGGCTGGAGATCGCCTCCCGCGAACCGGAGGTGGCAGAAGCAGACCTGCGGGAGGCGAGTGGGGGACGGGACGCAGCCTCCGCCGTCGCCAGGGAAGCGCGGAAGAGTGAGACGGACGCGCGCCTGCACCTGCGCACGGTGGAGGAGCGGGTGGCGGCGATCGCCGGGCGCGCAGCCTCGCTGCAGGCGGCGGCGGATGCGGAGCGGGCGGCGCGGCGGCGGGCCGAGGAGCGGGAGCGCCGGAGGCACCGCCAGGCCACCGTGGCGGCTGAGACGCGTGCCCGGGCCGAGGAGGCTCTCGCGGCCGTGGAGGTCTCCCTGGAGCAGGCGGCCGATGCGCGCGCGGCGAGCGATCAGGAGCGCGAGGCCCACACCTCCGTGATCTCGCAGGCGAGGGCGCGCCTGGACGAACTGGGCACCGAACTCTCGCGGCTCACGGATGCGGCCCACCGCGACGAGGTGGCGCGCGCCGAGCACCGGCTGCGGATCGAGGGTTACGAGGAGAAGTCGGTGGCCGAGCTCGGCCTCGATCCCGAGGTGCTCGTGGAGGAGTACGGGCCCCACCAGTTGGTCCCCGTGTTCGTGGCCGGCGGCGAGGAAGCCCCGGATCCGGTGCCCTACGTGCGGGAGGAGCAGGAGAAGCGGCTCGCCAAGGCCAGCAGGGACCTGGAGCGGCTCGGCAAGGTCAACCCGCTCGCGCTCGAGGAACACGCCGCGCTCGCCGAGCGGCACCAGTACCTCACCGACCAGCTCGCAGACCTGCGGAAATCGCGCACCGACCTCATGGAGATCGTCCGCGAGATCGATGAGCGCGTGGAGACGGTGTTCACCGAGGCATTCGCGGACACGGCGGCGCAGTTCGAGCAGGTCTTCTCCCGGCTCTTCCCCGGCGGCGAGGGCGCGCTGGTGCTCACGGACCCGGAGAACATGCTTACCACCGGGATCGAGATCGAGGCCCGCCCCGCGGGCAAGAAGGTCAAGAGGCTCTCGCTCCTCTCGGGCGGAGAGCGCTCGCTGACCGCCGTGGCACTGTTGGTGGCGATCTTCAAGGCCCGCCCCTCACCGTTCTACGTGATGGACGAGGTGGAGGCGGCGCTCGATGACACCAACCTGGGGCGCCTCCTCGAGATCTTCCGCGAGCTCCAGGAGGACTCGCAGATCATCGTGGTCACCCACCAGAAGCGCACCATGGAGGTGGCGGACGCGCTGTACGGCGTGACCATGCGGGACGGCGTGACCGAGGTGATCTCGCAGCGCCTCGAGCGGGTGTGAGGTTCTCCTCAGGAGAGGCGACACGCGCGGCAACCTCAACAACAACTTGAGGTCTTAGGTGCCACGATGGCACCCATGTGGATCATCGTCTTCCTCGGCTTCGTGCTGCTCGGCCTCGGCCTGATCGCCGTGCCGCTCTCTGCCCGTATGCCCGAGGAGGGATTCCGGGCCTGGTTCCGCTCCGGCGTTGCCTCCCTGCGCGAGCCCGCGCCCGAGCAGGGTGAGGCGGAGGACGTGGACATCGAGTTCCTCCTCTCCGATGACCCCTCGGTGCCGGGGTACGTCACGCCCGAGCAGCTGCGCGGCCGAGTGGACGGCCTCCGGGGAGCCTTCACCCGCTGACGGGGTGCGGTAGATCTCCCTCTCCGGTTGGTGGGAGGGGCCGGTGATCGGCCAGACTGGGCCCATGCCTATCGAGCTCACAATCGTCCTGATCGTCCTCGGCGTCCTGCTGGTGGGCGGACTGCTGTTCGTGGCCCTGCGGCCCCGTGGGGACAGCAACGCCCGCCTGCCCCAGCGGGAGGCGAGCCCCTACCCGGGTGACCTGGGCGCGGAGGCGGGGGGCGGCGTCGGGACGCTGGAGCGGCCGGTGGACGAACCGGTGGAGACGGACGAACCCGGCAGCGCAGAACCCGCGGTCACCACCCCAACTCTCGAGCGGCCGGAGGCCTCCGCCACCCGCTGGCAGCGGCTGCGCGCGCGCCTTGCCCGCTCCGGCGCCATCGGCAACGCGATCCTCGCGATCCTCTCCAAGGGAAGCCTGACCGAGGCGGACTGGGAGGAGATCGAGGAGACCCTCCTGATGGCGGACGTGGGCCTGGAGCCCACCACCGCGCTGCTGGACACGCTGCGCACCGAGGCGAAGGTGGCGGACACCTCCGATCCGGAGGTCATCCGGGGGGTGCTGCGGCGCGAGCTGCTCGCGCTCGTGGGGCCGGACATGGACCGCGGCCTCGATGTCTCGCCCGTGGTGGGGGACGACGGGGAGAAGCACCCGGCCTCCATCCTGGTGGTGGGCGTGAACGGCACGGGCAAGACCACCACCGTGGGCAAGATGGCCCGCATGCTGGTGGCGGACGGCCACCAGGTGCTCCTCGGCGCCGCGGACACCTTCCGCGCGGCGGCGGCGGACCAGCTCGAGACGTGGGGAGGGCGCGTGGGCGTGCCCGTGGTCCGCTCGGACCGCGAGGGCGCGGACCCGGCGTCCGTAGCGTTCGAGACGGTCAAGGAGGGCGCAGCCAGCGGCGCCGACGTGGTGATCGTGGACACCGCCGGCCGACTCCAGACCAAGTCGAACCTCATGGAGGAACTCGGCAAGATCAAGCGCGTGATGGGCCGCGGCGCTCCCGTGCGAGAGGTGCTGCTGGTGCTGGACGCCACCACGGGCCAGAACGGCATGCGCCAGGCGCAGGTGTTCTCCGAGGCCGTGGACATCACTGGGATCGTGCTCACCAAGCTGGATGGCACCGCCAAGGGCGGCATCGTGATCGCGGTCCAGAAGGAACTGGGGGTGCCGGTGAAGTTCGTGGGGCTCGGGGAGGGGGCGGACGACCTCGCGCCGTTCGATCCGGCCGGCTTCGTGGATGCACTCCTCTCGTAGCAGCAGGTTTGACCATCGCTTGACATTGATTGGCGAGATATAGATCACATGGCGGCATAATGCAGACAATTCCGCGAAAAAGCGGGACCTAAGTCATGAGCTAGCAAAGTTTGCATCTTGTGCACCAAAACTTCACACCAATAGTCTGCCTCCGTCCGATGTTCTTGAAGGAGGTATTGAATGCTCGACACCGGCGCAACTGCCTGGATGCTCATGTCTGCATCCCTGGTTCTACTCATGACCCCCGCGCTGGCGTTCTTCTACGGAGGGATGTCACGCGGCAAGTCCGTGCTCAACATGATGATGATGTCCTTCGGGGCAATGGCGGTCGTCGCCGTGGTGTATGTGTTGTGGGGCTGGTCCATGTCCTACGGGGGGAGTTCGATCGGCGGGATCGTGGCGGATCCGTTCACCCAGTTCGGCCTCACGGGTGCGCTCCTCGATGAATCGGGGGGCTACCTCCTCGATGACCTCGGGGTCCCCGCCGTGGTGGGAGTCGCCTTCCAGATGACGTTCGCCATCATCACCGTGGCGCTCATCTCCGGCTCGATCGCCGAGCGTGTGAAGTTCGGGACCTGGCTCGTGTTCGTGGCCGCCTGGGTCACCCTCTGCTTCTTCCCGATGGCCCACATGGTGTGGGGCGGCGGCGTGCTCTCCGGGTCCGGCTGGTTCTCCGGGATCGCCGAGCCCATCGACTTCGCGGGCGGCACCGTGGTGCACATCAACGCCGGAATCGCGGGCCTCGTGCTCGCCCTCGTGATCGGCAAGCGCCGCGGGTTCGGCTCCGAGCCGATGCGTCCGCACAACCTCCCGTTCGTGATGCTCGGGGCGGCCCTGCTCTGGTTCGGCTGGTTCGGCTTCAACGCCGGCAGCGCGTTCACCGCTGACGGCCTCGCGGGCCTCGCGTGGGTCAACACCACCGTGGCCACCGCCTCCGCCATCCTCGGCTGGCTCGCGGTGGAGCGGATCCGCGATGGCCACTACACCTCGCTCGGAGCGGCCTCCGGTGCCGTGGCGGGCCTCGTGGCGATCACCCCGGCCGCCGGATCGGTGGGACCCGCGGGCGCCATCGCGATCGGCGCCCTCTCCGGCGCGGCCTGTGCCCTGGCCGTGGCGCTCAAGCACCGCTTCGGCTACGACGACTCACTCGATGTGGTGGGCGTCCACCTCGTGGGTGGCCTCGTGGGAACCGTCCTGATCGGCGTCTTCGCGACGGAGGGCAGCCTGCTCTCCGGCGGCGGATTCAACCTCCTGGCCGTCCAGATCCTCGTGGCGGTGGCCGCGATGGTGTTCGCCGGCGCCATCACCCTGGTGATCGCCCTCGCCCTCAAGGCCACCCTCGGCTGGAGGGTGACCGAGGAGGAGGAGGTCTCCGGAATCGACTTCGCCGAGCACGGCGAAACCGCCTACGAGGCGTCCGTCTCGGCCACCCGCTGATCGAAGGAGGAGAACATGAAGCTCATCACCGCCATCATCCAGCCCCACCGCTTCGATCCCGTCAAGGAGGCCCTCGAGGCCGCCGGGATCCAGGGGATGACCATCACCGAGGCAGCCGGATTCGGCCGCCAGAAGGGCCACGTGGAGGTCTACCGCGGCGCGGAGTACAAGGTGGACACGGTCCCCAAGATCCGGCTCGAGCTCGTGGTGGACGATCCGGAGGTGGACATCGCCCTCGATGCGATCGTCTCCGCCGCCGCCACGGGCAAGATCGGTGACGGCAAGATCTGGGTCACCCAGGTGGAGGAGGTGGTCCGCGTGCGGACCGCCGAGCGCGGCGCCGCCGCGGTCTGATCCACCCACCCACCCCGCATGTCCGCACCGCTGATCACCACGCTGGCCGCGGACCTGCGCACCGCCCCGCCGCCGAGTCCCGAGGAGTACGCCTCGGGGCCGGCGGCGGGCGTCGCCTACCGGGGGGCCCTCTCCGGCCTGGTGGACGCCGCTGTCCAGGAACTCTTCGCTGAGGCGTGGGAGGCGGTGGCCGGCGACGGCGGCCCCCACCCGGTCCGAGGCCTCGCCCTCGCGTTCGTGGGCAGTCAGGCCCGCCGTGACGCCGGCCCGCTCTCCGATCTCGACTGCCTCCTCATCCACGACGGCACCCATCCCGCCGCCCTCATCGAGGACATCGCCCGCCGCCTCTGGTACCCCATCTGGGACGCCGGGCTCCGGCTCGACCACTCCGTGCGCTCGCTCGAGGAGTGCCGCCGCATCGCCGGAGCGGACCTCCCCGCCGCCGTGGGACTCCTCTGGATCCGCCACATCGCGGGGGATACCTCCCTCACCGAGCGCGCCGCCTCCGCCGTGCTCACGGACTGGCGCGGGAGCGCCCGGCGCCGGCTCCCGGACCTCCTCAGCTCCGCGGAACAGCGCAGGGAGCGAGCCGGCGAGCTCGCCTACCTCGTGGAGCCGGACATCAAGGAGGCCCGGGGCGGGCTGCGGGACGCCGCCCTGGTGGAGGCGCTCGTGGCCACCTGGCTCACCGATCGCCCCCGCGGCCCCTTCGATGACTCCCTCCACCACCTCCTCGACCTCCGGGATGCGCTGCACGCCTCCGCCTCCCGCCCCACCGCGCGCCTGGGCCGCCACGACCAGGCGGAGGTGGCCGCACGCCTCGGGATCTCCCTGCGCGCCCTGCCCGCGTCCCTTTCCGCCGACGACCCCGTGGACGCCCTCTACCGCGTCACCGCCGAGGCCGCCCGCCACATCCAGTTCGCGCTGGGTGCCACCGCCCGGCGCGCCGAGTACGCCCTGCGCGCCTCACCCCGCCCCTTCCGCCTGGCCCGGCGCCGCCACGTGGCCCCCCACCTGCGGGAGCACGCCCCGGGCGTCCTCGAGCACGAGGGCGAACTCGTGCTGGCCGCGGGTGCGGACCCCGCAGCGGACCCCGGCCTCGCCCTCCGCCTCGCCAGCGCCGCGCTCACCTCCCGTCTCCCCATCTCGACGACGGCGCTCGCCACCTTCACGGGGAGCAGCCCCCCTCGCGAGCCGTGGTCCGAGGACAACCGCGCCCACCTGCTCACCCTGCTCGCCGGGGGCGAGGCGATGATCCCCGTGGCCGAGGCCCTCGACCTCGCGGGGCTCCTCACCACCTGGATGCCCGAGTGGGCCGAGGTGCGCGACCGCCCCCAGCGCGCGCCCATCCACCGCCACACGGTGGACCGCCACATCCTGGAGACACTCGCGATCGCGGCCACCCTCGCCACGGAACTGGACGAACGGGACCGCACCACCCTCCTGCTCGCCGCACTGCTGCACGACATCGGGAAGGTGGCCGGAGCGGGCGACCACAGCGTCGAGGGAGCAGGGCGCACCCCGGCCATCCTCGAGCGGTGGGGGATGGGGGCCTGCGCCGCGGACGTCACCTTCCTCGTGCGCCACCACCTCCTCCTGGGTGACGCCGTGAGGAGCGACCCCGACGACACGGAACTGACAACGCACCTTGCGGGCGTCGTCGGGGATGAACGGAAACTGGACCTGCTCGCCCGCCTGACGGAGGCGGACGGGCGGGCCGTGGGGCCCCAGGCGTGGACGGAGTGGCGGGCGGGGCTGCTCGCACGGCTCGTGGAACGGGTGGCCGGCGCCCTGCGGTCCGGGGAGGGGAAGGTACCCTAGGAGGCAGTCTCCGCACCCACCTCGAAGGACCCCCGTGTTCGCTTCACTCTCTGATCGCATCACCGCCTCGTTCCGCTCGCTGCGGGGCAAGGGACGGCTCAGCGCGGAGGATATCGACTCCACGATCTCCGAGATCCGGCGCGCCCTGCTGGACGCGGACGTGGCGCTCCCCGCCGTCCGCGCGTTCACCTCGCAGGTGCGGGAGCGGACCGAGGGCCTCGAGCTGTCCCAGGCGCTCAAGCCGAGCCAGCAGATCATCAAGATCGTCAACGAGGAGCTCATCGGGATCCTCGGCGGCGAGGCGCGCCCGCTCAACTTCTCCAAGCACCCGCCCACCGTGATCATGCTCGCGGGCCTCCAGGGCGCCGGAAAGACCACGCTCGCGGGCAAGCTCGCCCTGTGGCTGCGCGAGCAGGGCCACACCCCGCTCCTCGTGGCCTCGGACCTCCAGCGCCCCAACGCCGTGACCCAGCTCCAGATCGTGGGCCAGCAGGCGGGCGTGCCGGTGTGGGCGCCGGAGCCCGGCAACGGGATCGGGGACCCGGTGCAGGTGGCGCGCAGCGGCCTCGCCCAGGCGCGGGAGCGGTTCCACGATGTGCTGATCGTGGACACGGCCGGCCGCCTCGGAATCGACCACGAGATGATGGACCAGGCCATCCGCATCCGGGACGCGGTCCAGCCGGACGAGATCCTGTTCGTGCTGGACGCCATGGTGGGCCAGGACGCCGTCAACACCTCCACCGCCTTCCGCGATGGCGTGGGCTTCACCGGCGTGGTCCTCTCCAAGCTCGACGGCGATGCCCGCGGTGGCGCCGCCCTCTCCGTGCGGACCGTGACCGGGCAGCCGGTGCTGTTCGCCTCCACGGGTGAGAAGCTCACGGACTTCGAGGTCTTCCACCCGGACCGCATGGCCTCCCGCATCCTGGACATGGGTGACGTGCTCACCCTCATCGAGCAGGCCGAGAAGGCGTTCGATGAGGCCGAGGCGGAGAAGATGGCCGCCAAGCTCACCGGCCAGGGCGAGCTCACCCTCACCGACTTCCTCGGCCAGCTCCAGCAGATCAGGAAGATGGGCTCGATGAAGAAGATCCTCGGCATGATGCCGGGGATGGGCCAGATGCGCGATCAGCTCGAGAGCTTCGACGAGCGCGAGGTGGACCGCGTGGAGGCGATCGTCCGTTCCATGACCCCCGCCGAGCGCGATGACATCAAGCTGCTCAACGGCTCCCGCCGCTCCCGCATCGCCAAGGGCTCGGGCACCACGGTGACCGAGGTGAACCAGCTCGTGGAGCGCTTCGAGCAGGCGCGCACCATGATGAAGCAGATGGCCCGCGGCGGCGGCATGCCCGGGATGCCGGGCATGGGGATGATGCCCGGGATGGGCAAGAAGTCCAAGGGCCGGATGGCGCCGCAGCGCTCCCAGAAGAAGGGCAAGTCCGGAAACCCCGCCAAGCGGGCCCGCCAGGAGATGGAGATGCGGGAGGCCGCCGAGAGGCGGGCGCAGGAGGCTCCGGCCGCCGGCTCGGCGTTCGGGGCTGGCGGCATGCCGGACATGTCCGAACTCGCCGGGATGGATCCCTCGAAGATGGGCCTGCCCAAGGGCTTCGAGAAGTACCTGGGCCGATGATCCGCCTCACCGGCCCCATCCTCGCCGAGCAGGTGCAGGGCGAGGCCTGGGTGGACGGGTCCGCCATCCGCTACGGATCCCCCGACGGCGGAGCCTCTGTCACGCTGGAGGGCTACGTCCTCCCGGGGCTGGTGGACGTCCACTGCCACATCGGCCTGGGCGAGGACGGGGGAGTCTCGCGCGAGGAGTCCGAGCGGCAGGCCTTAGTAGACCGAGCGACCGGTGTGCTCCTGATCCGCGACGCCGGGGTCCCCGTGGACACGCGCTGGGTGGACGATCTCGAGGACCTGCCCCGGATCATCCGGGCCGCCCGGCACATCGCCCGGCCCAAGCGCTACATCCGCAACTACGCCGTGGAGCTGGAGAACGTGGCGGACCTGCCGGAAGAGATGGCGCGGCAGGCCCGCGCGGGGGACGGCTGGGTGAAGATCGTGGCCGACTGGATCGACCGCTCGCTCGGCGCGGATGCCGTGATCACCCCGCTCTGGCCGGCCGAGGTGCTCCGGGAGGGGGTGGCCGCGGCGCACGAGAACGGCGCGCGGGTCACGGCGCACACCTTCAGCCACGCCGCGATGGACGATCTCCTGGATGCCGGGATCGACTGCATCGAGCACGGCACCGGCATGGACGCGGACCACATCGCGGAGGCCGCCCGCCGCGGCATCCCGGTGACCCCCACGCTGCTGAACATCGACCAGTTCACCTCCTACGCTGCCGCCGGTGCCGCAAAGTTCCCCGCGTACGCAGAGCAGATGATGGGGATGTACGAGCGGCGCGAGGAGCAGGTCCGCGCGTTCGTGGAGGCAGGCGTCCAGTTGCTGCCCGGCTCCGATTCCGGGGGAGTGCTCGAGCACGGGATCATGCCCGCCGAGCTGCTGCGCTGGCAGGAGGCCGGGATCGATCCGGCCCGAGTGATCGAGTTCGCCACGTGGCAGGCGCGGCGCTTCCTGGGCGCCGGGGCGCTCGGGGAGGGGGAGCCCGCGGACTTCGTGGTCTACCCGGCCGACCCACGAGGTGACGTCGCGGTCCTGGCCCAGCCCGCCGCCGTCGTCCTGAGGGGGAAGAAACTCCACTGACGGGCACTTGACACCTCCTCGGTTCCGTGGTTCATTAGTCATGTAACGAACCACGGAAGGAGGAGGCATGGATTCATTCGACGATCGTTCGCCGATCTACCTACAGATCGCGGATCAGATCCGGGACGGGATCCTCTCCGGTGAGTTGAAAGGGGAGGACCAGATCATGTCCACCACGCAGTACGCCACCACGTATCGCATCAATCCGGCCACCGCGGCGAAGGCGATGAACCTTCTCGTGGACGAGGGCCTGATCTACAAGCGCCGCGGCATGGGAATGTTCGTGGCGGAGGGTGCCCACAGCCAACTGGTGGACGGCCTCCGGGAGGGCTACTTCACCGAGACCCTGGCGCCCGCCATCGAGCGCGCCGAGGTGCTGGGCATCCCGCGCACCGCGCTCATCGACTACATCACCGGGGAGAAGAAATGACCACCGCGCCCATCGGGTTCGAGTTCGAGAACCTCGTCCACCGCTTCGGGGACGTGACCGCCCTCGAGAACGCCACCGCCACCGTGCGGCCCGGCACCATCACCGGCCTCGTGGGCCGCAACGGCGCCGGAAAGACCACCCTGCTCGGGCTGGCCGCCGCGCTCCGCCCCGTCCAGAAGGGCCGCCTCCTCGTGGGAGGCCAGCCCCCCTGGGAGAACGCGGAGATCACCACCCAGGTCTGCCTCATGAGGGAGAAGGGGGGAGTGTTCGAGGACATGAAGACCCGCGAGACGCTCTCCTGGATGGCGGACCTGCGGCCCAACTGGGACGGCGAGTACGCCCGCCAGCTCCTCGATCTGTTCGAGGTGCGGATCAAGGGCAAGCCCGAACAGCTCTCCCGCGGCAAGCGCTCCGCGCTCTCCGTGGCGATCGCGCTGGCATCGCGCGCCCCGCTCACCATGGTGGACGAGGTCTACCTCGGCATGGATGCCGTGGCGCGTCGGATGTTCTACGACCAGATGATGGCCGACTACGTGGCCCATCCGCGCACGATCCTCCTCTCCTCCCACCTCCTGGACGAGGTGGAGGACCTCATGGAGGACGTGATCGTGCTGAACCGCGGCCGCGTGGCCGCCTCCGGTGAGACCGACGAGGTCCGCCGGCAGTTCTCCACCAATGGCAGGCTCGCCTCGCTCACCGACGTCCTCGTGGCCGTCAGCGGGGCCCACACGGAAGGAGCGGCACGATGACCGCCGCCACCATGACCCGCGCGCGGACCGCGAACACCGCGCAGCTCACCAGGCTCTCCACGATCTACTCCCTGTCCATCCTCCAGACCATCGGCATCGCCACCCTGGTGGGAGCGGCGATCTCGGGCGCCCTCTGGGTGGGCCTGAAGATCTTTGGCATCGAAACCGGCACGGTGACGTACGAGGAGCCGGACGGGAGCGCGATCACCACCATCACGTTCGCCGTCACATGGCTGGGCATCCCCCTGGCCGCGGCGATGATCTCGGCGTTCGTCCACAGCATCGTGATCGGCTCCGGCTACATCCGGGTGCCGCTCACCACCGGTGCGACCCGCACCAACATCACCATCGCCACGGGCATCGGCGCGCTGGTGGGGGCGCTCGCCCTCACCGTCCTGGCGTTCGCCATCCTGTTCACCGAGCGCCTCGCCGGGATCCAGCAGACCGATTCGCTCTTCCAGACCGACTGGTTCGGCTCCGGCCTCGGTTCAGCCGCCGGGATGGTGGCCGTGGCGGGCCTTGCCACGCTCTCACTCCTCGCATTCGGGCACGCCGTGGGCCTCCTCTTCATCCGGTTCCACTGGATCATCGGCGTTGGTGCGCTGCTCCTGCTGTTCGTGGTGCTGCCCGTGCTGGCCGAGAAGTTCGACTGGCAGTGGTACGAGTGGCTGACCAGCTTCGGGCTGGCCCAGTACCTCATCCTCGCCGTCTTGGGATTCGGGGCATACGCCCTCTTCCTGCGCAGGATCCAGGTGGACTAGCCCCGTTCCTCACCCGGGTGGAGGGCCCGGGACGGGGGGCGACGACGGGCGGGAGGTGGCGGGTGTGAGGGATCGCACCCGCCACCGGCCTCTTCCGGGGTGGGCCACGGTTCACGCCCGCAGGGGGACTCTGGCACAATGGGCAGGCGTACTTGGCGGGCACGGGCCCCTCTCACCTGTGCCCACGCCATGTCCCCGAGAGGCATCCGGGTCCCGAAACCCACCGGGCGAGCAGGTGCCGCTCACAGAAGAGATCACAGGAGAAACCACACAAGTGGCTGTCAAGATTCGACTCAAGCGCATGGGCAAGATGCGCGCCCCGTACTACCGCGTTGTTGTCATGGACTCGCGCTCCAAGCGCGATGGCCGTGCCATCGAGGAGATCGGCAAGTACCACCCCACGGAGGACCCCTCGTACATCGAGATCAACTCCGAGCGGGCCCTCTACTGGCTCGGCGTGGGCGCACAGCCCACCGAGCAGGTGGCCGCACTCCTCAAGGTGACCGGCGACTGGCAGAAGCACAAGGGCCTCTACGGCCAGGAGGGCACCCTCAAGGGCCGCTCCGCGAAGGACTCCGCCGAGGAGGCCATCAAGGCCGCCGAGGCCGAGGCCGAGCTGAAGAAGGCCAAGGCGTCCGAGGCCAAGGAGGCCGAGAAGAAGGCCTCCGAGGAGGCCGCTGCCGCTGAGGCCGCCGCTGCGGAGGCTCCGGCCGAGGAGGCCGCTCCCGATGCCGAGGCGCCCGCTGAGGAGGCCGCTGCCGAGGAGACCCCGGCGGAGGACGCCCCCGAGGCGACCGAGGAGGCCTGATGTTGGCCGACGCCCTCGACCACCTGGTCCGCGGGATCGTGGACCATCCGGACGATGTCCGCGTGACCTCCAAGAACATGCGCCGCGGCGAGATGCTCGAGGTCCGTGTTCACCCGGAGGACCTGGGACGCGTGATCGGACGCTCCGGCCGCACCGCCAAGGCGCTGCGCACCGTGATCGGCTCGATCGCCAAGGGCCCGGTCCGCGTGGACGTGGTGGACACCGACGGACGCTGAGGCGCCCGCCTCACCGAGGAAGCCCCGTACCCCTGGAAGGGGTGCGGGGCTTCCCCACCTCCGGGAGTGGTGCCCGGGGCCGCTCGCGTGGGGGAGAATGGAACCACGAGGTGGGAGGACCGAGCCATGAGACGTCAACACCCAGCGGCCGCAGCGCTGGCGCTGGCCTCTGCGCTGGCGCTGGGCGCCTGCACCGGTGGCACCGATCCGGTGGTCCCCACGCAGGACCCCACCCCGTCCGCCGCCACCACCGCGGCCCCGTCTCCCGAGCCCACCACACTCGAACCCACTCCCGAACCCTCTCCGGTGGCTGCCACGGCCACGCCCACACCCACGCCCGAGCCCACCGAGGCACCCACGGACGGCGTGGACCCGGACTGGTCTCTGCTCGAGCTCTTCGATCCGGACGGGAATCCCATCGAGGTCACCCGCGTGATCGAGGGCTCCGAGATTCGCATGGGCGAGGAGGGCACCGACTTCGAACGCACGGCCACCCTCTCCATGGATGAGGCCGCCGGTCCCACCTACGGTGTGTACGGCGCCTGCGAGGGCACCCTCCACGCCGCCATCCCCGGGGATCCGGTCACCCTCGGCGCACTGGTGGTGGGTGCGGACCTCTTCGAGGACGGCCTGCCGGATGCTCCCGGCTGGAGCACGGTGGTCCCGGACTCACCCGAACCTCCCCACCAGGACCTCGCCTTCACCTGGACCGAATCGGGCACCGATTCGGACGTCACGTGGCTCCGGGCGGCAACGGGTGGGGCCGAGATGGACCCGCTCTCGGACGCCATGATCCTCGCCTCGAGCCCCGGCGTGACGGAGGCACGGGTGATCGCCTCCCTGGCCGATGTGCCGCTCGAGGAGGAGGAGCTCCTCACCTGGAACCTCCAGTCGGGCGGAGGATGGGCCTACATCACGAGCTGCACCGCCACGGGCGAGGGGCCCTGTGACCGGCTCTGGGGCGTCCCGCTCACTGGGGGCGAGGTGAGCCTGCAGGCGGAGAAGGCCATGCTCGCCCGCACCACCGGCGCCGGCGTGGTCTCGGTGCAGTCCAAGGCGGGAGAGCCGATGGCCGCGGGGGACTGGTCGATCTCCCACCTCGTTCCAGACCCGGAGGGCGAGGCACCGGCCACCACCCTCCTGCGCGGCGGTGGCCCCGAACACGGCTGGTTCAACGGGGTGGACGCGCTGATCTCGGGTGACGAGGCCAGGGCCGTGGCCGCCTCGATCGCGATCGTCTCCGACCTCTCGCCCGAGACCCCGGGGGTCGCGTTCCTCTGGACACCGGAGGGCGCCACCGTCCTGACGTTCGACACCGAGGTGACAGACGTGCGCCTCTCGGAGGAGAACCTGCTCGCCGCGGTCGATTCGCTCGGCATCCTCGTCCTGCCCCTGGACGGGGGCGAGCCGTTCGTGATCCCGCAGGACCCGGGGAGGACCGAGGACTTCCTCACGCTCGCCCAGGACCCCTGCGGATCCACGTTCGTGACGCGCTCCTGGGAGGGCGAGACCATGATCCGGTTCGACGCCATCCAGCTCCTGCCCTGACCGGAGCCGTTACCGCACGCGGCCGAGCTCTTGCGATACTGACCCCATGGATCTCACCGTCGCCACGATCGCCGGCGCCCAGGGGCTGAAGGGCCACGTCAAGCTCAACGTCCGCACCGATGATCCGGCCGGCCGGTTCCAGCCGGGCGTGGTCCTGGACACCGATTCGGCCGACTTCCCCGAACTCACGATCGCCGAGGTCCGCAGCTCCGGGGATTCCTGGCAGCTCCGCTTCGAGGAGGTCACGGACCGCACGGGCGCCGAGGCCCTGCGCGGCACCGAGCTCTCCATCGAGACCGAGGAGTGGGAGGAGGCCGAGGACGAGTGGTACCTCCACGAACTGAAGGGCCTTCCCGTCCGGGATACGGGCGGGGCCGAACTCGGAACGGTCGAGGACGTGGAGACCGGCGCCGCCCAGGACCTCCTCGTGGTCCGCACCCCGGACCGTGGACTCGTCCGCGTCCCGTTCGTCCAGGCCCTGGTCCCCGAGGTCTCCGAGGACGCCGTGGTGGTGGATCCCCCGGGGGGACTCTTTGACGGGGAGATGGACGAGTGAGGATCGACATCGTCTCGATCTTCCCGGAGTACCTCAGGCCCCTCGAGCTCTCCCTGATCGGCCGCGCCGCAGGTTCCGGCGGCCCCCTCCAGCTCCAGGTCCATGACCTGCGCGACTGGACGGACGATCCCCACCGCACCGTGGACGATTCCCCGGCCGGCGGGGGCGCCGGCATGGTCATGAGGCCGGACATCTGGGGCAGGGCGCTCGACGACGTCCTCGGCGCGCCCGCGCCCCCCACGGACAGCACCCCGGACCAGCCGCACCGCACGGTGCTGGCCATCCCCACGCCGTCGGGAATGCCGCTCACGCAACGCACGGTGGAGGACCTCGCCACCGCGGACCACCTGGTGATCGCGTGCGGGCGCTACGAGGGGATCGATGCCCGCGTGGCCGAGCACTACTCGGAGCGGATGGAGACCATCGAGTTCTCGCTCGGGGACTATGTGCTGAACGGGGGAGAGGTGGCCGCGCTCGCGCTGGTGGAGGCCGTGGCGCGCCTCCTGCCCGGCGTGGTGGGCAATCCCGAATCGCTCGAGGAGGAGTCCCACGGTGCCGCCGGCCTGCTCGAGTACCCCGTCTACACGCGCCCCATCCAGTGGCGCGGCCACGAGGTGCCGGAGGTCCTGCTCGGCGGACACCACGCACGGATCGCCCGCTGGCGGCGTGACCGCGCGCTCGAGCGCACCGCCGCCCGCCGCCCCGATCTGCTCGCCGCCCTCGCCCCCGAGCAGGTGTACCCCGACGACCGCGGCACCCTCGCCCCGCTCGGGTGGGGGGTGACCGCCACCGGCCCCGTCCCGCTGCGGGTACGTCCCGCCCGTCCCGACGACGCAGCTCGCCTCTCCTCGGTGGCGTCCGCCACGTTCCCGCTCGCCTGTCCTCCCGAGCTCGATGCCGAGGCGATCGCCGAGTTCATCGCCGCCCACCTGACAAGGGAGCGGTTCGAGGAGTACCTGGCGGATTCCGAGCGATACCTCGTGCTCGCGGGGGAGATGGGCGGGGAGATCGCGGGCTACACCCTCTCGGTGCTGCCGCGCAGCGCGGGCGAGGCGCCCTATGCCGCCGACGTGGCGGAGGTGGTGGGGGAGCGGCCGGCCGCGGAGCTCTCCAAGATCTACGTGCTTCCCGAGTACCACGGGAGCGGTCTGGCGCGCACGCTCCTGACCGAGACGCTGAGGGTGCTCGGAGGGGTCCGCATCGAGGGCGAGCCCCTCGCGGTGGTGTGGCTCGGCACCAACGCCCGCAACCGGCGCGCGCAGAAGTTCTACGCGGCGGCGGGATTCGAGCGGCGCGGCAGGCGCACCTTCCAGGTGGGCGGACGTGAGATGAATGACGCCGTGTGGGCCCGTCCGCCGCTGGAATCCGCGCCTCGCGCTGTGGCAGACTAGTTCGGCACGTGTCGGCTCAGGGATTCCGCGGCTGCCTCCGGGGCGGGGATCCACAGACACGTTTCACCATTCGAAAGCGGCCAGTCCGCGGAAGCGTGCGTGACCGGTGGCATGTACGAGTAGAGGAACACCATGCAGAAGCTCGACCACGTCGATGCCCCGTCGCTGCGGAGCGACATCCCCGCCTTCCGGGCCGGTGACACCGTCAAGGTGCACGTGAAGGTCATCGAGGGCACCCGCTCCCGTGTCCAGGTCTTCCAGGGCATCGTGCTCGCCCGCTCCGGTGAGGGAGTGCGCGAGACCTTCACGGTCCGCAAGATCTCCTTCGGCGTGGGCGTGGAGCGCCTCTTCCCGGTGCACACCCCCTCCATCGAGAAGATCGAGGTGGTCACCCGCGGTGACGTCCGCCGTGCGAAGCTCTACTACCTCCGCAACCTCCGCGGCAAGGCTGCGAAGATCAAGGAGAAGCGGGACAACACCGCTCGGTAGATCCCCTGATCACGTGAGGCGCCCGGCTCGGAGAGCCGGGCGCCTTGCGCATTGTGCGGAAGGTAGGCTGACACGGTGACGGACCAGCCCGAGGAGCTGCCCCAGAGCTTTGCGCCGCGAGAGCGGCCCACGCTCCGGGCATCCTCCGGCACTCCCGAATCCACCCCGCAGCCCGCCTCCGAGCCCGTGGCGGCGCCCACCCCCGAGGCACCAGAGGTTCCTGCGCGCACCCGCGGGGGTGGCTGCCTGCGGGAGACGGCGCTCGTGATCCTCGTGGCGCTCGCGCTCTCGGTGGTGGTCAAGACCTTCTTCGTCCAGTCCTTCTTCATCCCCTCCGAGTCCATGCAGACCACGCTGATGGTGGACGACCGGATCGTGGTGAACAAGCTGGCCAGCTCCGAGGGGCAACTGCGCCACGGTGACATCGTGGTGTTCGTGGACCCGGGTGGCTGGCTCGCCGCCCCCACCAACGAACCCACCGGCGCGCGCAAGGTGCTGGTTGACGTCCTCACATTCGTGGGGATCCTGCCCCAGCACGCCGGGGAACACATGATCAAGCGGATCATCGGCATGCCCGGGGACACCGTCTCCTGCTGCGGTGAGGACGGGCGGCTCTCCGTGAACGGGACCCCCGTCACGGAGTCCTACCTCGATCCGGGGGTGCTGCCCTCCGAGGTTGCGTTCGATGTGGTGGTGCCCGAGGGCTCCGTGTGGGTGATGGGGGACAACCGGCAGAACTCCCGGGACTCCCGCGCGCACCTCGGAATGCCCGGGGGTGGGTTCGTGCCCATCGCCGCGATCGAGGGCAGGGCCGCCTTCATCGTCTTCCCGTTCGACCGCCTCTCCCACATCGGCGGTGAGAGGCCGGACTTCGCCGGGGTGCCGGAGCCGTGATCCTGCCCGACCGCGAGCTCGAACTCGCCCTCCTCACCCACCACGAGGCGGTGGTGGGGATCGACGAGGTGGGGCGCGGCGCACTCGCGGGCCCGGTGATGGTGGGCGTCGCCGTCGTCACGCGCGCCACCGGTGGCGCGATCCCCGAGGGCCTGCGGGACTCCAAGCTGGTACCCGCCGGAGCCCGGGCGAGTGTGGCCGAACGGGCGGGCGCGTGGGTGGCGGGCTCCGCCGTCGGGGCGGCCGAACCGTGGGAGATCGATCAACGTGGGATCGTGGGCGCGCTCCGGCTCGCCGCCTCGCGGGCCCTCGAGGCGCTCCTCGTCTCCGGGGCGCCGGTGCCAACGGCGGCCATCCTCGACGGGGCGCACAACTGGCTGGAACCCGACCTCCTCGACGTCGACCTGCCGCACCTCGCCTTCCCCCAGGTGGTGGTGCGGCCCAAGGCGGACGCAAGCTGCGCCGTCGTGGCGGCGGCGAGCGTGATCGCGAAGGTGAGACGGGACGCCCACATGTGCGGGCTCGAGGACCCCGGCTACGGATTCGGGGCCCACAAGGGGTACGGGGCGCCCCTGCACCTGGAGGCGCTCGGGAGGCTCGGGGCGTGTGACCACCACCGGCGGTCCTGGCGGCTGCCGGGAGTGCATCCCGCGCCCGAGCCACTGCCGGTGGCATGATGGGCACGTGAGCGCCGAAGAACTCGAGAACTACGAGACCTCCCTGGAGCTGGACCTGTACCGGGAGTACCGGGACGTCTCCACCCTGTTCAGCTACGTGGTGGAGACCGAGAGGCGCTTCTACCTCTGCAACCAGGTGGACATCAAGCCGCGCACGGCGGGTGGCGAGGTCTTCTTCGAGCTCAAGCTCACCGACGCGTGGGTGTGGGACGTCTACCGCTCGGCGCGGTTCGTGAAGTCCGTGTCCGTGGTGACGTTCAAGGACGTCAACATCGAGGAGCTCAACCGCCCGGAGATCACCCTCTAGATTCCACAGGGCGGCGCTGGCGTCAGGTTCTCCACAGCGGGGGAGTGGACGCGGGCCTCGGTGCCCGCCGGGCGGCAGGCTCGGCCCATGACAGTTCGATCGCAGGCGGTTGGCGCCTATGGAGAGCGGGTGGCGGCGCGCCACCTGGTGGAGTCCGGCTACCACCTCATCGCGCGCAACTGGCGCGTGCGGGGCGGCGAGCTGGACATCGTGGCGGTGGACCCGGAGGGGACGCTCGCGTTCGTGGAGGTGAAGACACGGCGGGGTGTTGCGCTCGGGTACCCCTCCGAGTCCGTGACGCCCCAGAAGCTCGCCCGGCTGCGGCGGCTCGCCGGCGCGTGGCTGGCCGAGCACCCGCACCGGGGCAGGATCCGGCTCGATGTGGTCTCCGTGATCTTGCTCCCGCAGGGGGCCCCGCGGGTGGAGCACATGGTGGGAGTGGACTCGTGAGCCACGGACGCACCCTCGCCATCGGCCTGGTGGGCATCGAGGGGCACGTGGTGGAGGTGGAGGCACAGCTCGCCAGTGGCATCCCCACGTTCCGGATCGTGGGGCTCCCGGACGCTGCGCTCGCGGAGGCGCGGGAGCGGGTGCGCGCGGCGCTGCACTCCTGTGGGCTGCGGCTCCCGGAGAAGCGGGTGATCGCGAACCTCTCTCCGGCCTCCCTCCCCAAATCGGGGAGCGCGTTCGACCTCGCGCTCGCCATCGCCGTGGTGTGCACCGGGAGTGTCCCGGAGGCCGGGGAGGCATCCCGCACCGTCCACCTCGGAGAGCTCGGGCTGGATGGGCGGCTCCACCCTGTCAGGGGGGTCCTTCCCATGGTGGCCCGGGCGGTCGCGGCAGGGCACCGGGATGTGGTGGTGCCGATCGGCAACCTCGAGGAGGCCGCGCTCGTGCCGGGTGCCCGGGTGGTGGGCGCGGCGCACCTGGGCGAGGTTCTGGGCCGCTACGGCCTGCGGATCGAGGTTCCGGACTCGTTGGTTCCCGCCCTGGTGGCGGAATCGGGGGTCTCCTCCGCCCCGGAGGGGGACCTCACGGAGATAGTGGGACAGGAGGAGGCGCGCCTCGCGCTCGAGGTGGCGGCGGCCGGCGCCCACCACATCTTCCTCACCGGCCCTCCCGGGGCGGGCAAGACCATGCTGGCGAGCCGGCTTCCCTCCATCCTGCCGGAGCTGGAGGACGAGCAGGCGGTCACGGTCACCGCCATCCACTCCCTGGCGGGCACCCTGGTTCCGGGCGACGGCCTGGTGAGGCGGCCTCCCTTCGAGGCGCCCCACCACACCGCCTCACGGTCCTCGATCGTGGGTGGGGGTTCCGGCGTCCCACGCCCGGGAGCGGTCTCCAAGGCCCACTCCGGTGTGCTCTTCCTCGATGAGGCTCCGGAGTTCGCCACCGCAGTCCTGCAGACGCTGCGCCAGCCGCTCGAGTCCGGCGAGGTGATCCTGCACCGCGCCCATGCGGCGGCGCGGTACCCGGCGCGGTTCCAGCTCGTGATGGCCGCCAATCCCTGCCCCTGCGGGCTCTCGGGGAGCCGGTGCACCTGCGGTGGTGGCGATCGGCGCCGCTACCTCGGCCGACTCTCCGGGCCACTGCTGGATCGCGTGGACATCCGTGTCTCGGTTCCCCGGGTCACGAGGGCCATGAGCGCCACGGGGGAGGCGGGGGAGGCGTCCGCGGCGGTGGCCGCCCGGGTGCGCGCGGCCCGCGAACGCCAGGTGCGGCGCTATGCGGGCCTGCCGTGGATGGTGAATGGCGCAGCAGCGGGCACCTGGCTCCGCCACCCGGACCAACTCCCGGAGAAGCCCGCCATCCGGGGGCTGGAGAGGCTCGTGGACGTAGGCGAGCTCACCATGCGCGGGCTGGACCGGGTCCTCCGGCTCGCGTGGTCCCTGGCCGATCTGGCCGGTGAGGAGCGGCCGGGCCCCGAACAGGTGGCGGTGGCCACCATGCTGCGGATGGGAGATGTCCATGGGTGAGGTGCACCTCCGGGTGGGAGACGATGAGCGGCTCGCCCGCGCCGCCTGGTCCCGGATCAGCGAGCCCGGAGACCCCCAGGCGGGCACCACCATCTCGGTCCTCGGGGCGGTGGGTGCCCTGCGGTGGCTCGAGAGCTCTGCCCGGCACCCCGACCGGCTTCCCCGCCGCCAGCAGGCGTGCGTGGAGCGGTGGGCGCCGCGGCTCGAGGGCCTGGAACCCGAACGGGACCTGGAGCGGTTCGCGAAGCTCGGTGGGCGGGTGATCGTCCCCGGCGATCCCGAGTGGCCGGTCGGGCTGGCCGATCTGGGGGCGGCGGTTCCGCACGCCCTGTGGGTCCGGGGAGCCCACCAGCTCCCCGGCGGTGAGAACGCCCGGAGCGCCGTGGCCATCGTGGGCTCCCGCGCCTCCACCCGGTATGGAGAGGGCGTGGCACGGGAGTTCGGATTCGGCCTGGCGGAGGAGGGCTTTCCCGTGATCTCTGGGGGTGCCTACGGGATCGATGCCGCCGCCCACCGTGGAGCGCTCGCAGCCTCGGGCGCGGGCACCATCGCGGTGCTCGCGGGCGGCGCGGACCGCCTCTACCCGGCCGGGAACGAGGAGATGCTCCGCCGGGTCATCGAGGAGGGCGCGATCGTGGCCGAACTTGGGCCCGGCTCCGCGCCCACCCGCCACCGGTTCCTCGCACGGAACCGGTTGATCGCCGCCCTCGGCACCGTGGTGGTGGTGGTGGAGGCGGGTCACCGCTCCGGCGCCCTCTCCACGGCGAACCACGCGGTGGAGATCATGCGCACGATCGGCGCGGTGCCCGGGCCCATCACCTCGGTGGCCTCCGGGGGATGCCACCGGCTGCTGCGGGAGCAGAAGGCGGTGTGCGTCACGAGCACGCAGGACATCCTGGAGTTGGTGGGTCCGATCGGATCGGTGGAGGAGGCACCGGAACCGGCCTGTGCCCCCGGCCTCCTCGATGGGCTGGAACCCCTGGCCTCCCAGGTGTTCGATGCCCTCCCCGCGCGTGCCGGAGCCGAGGTCACCTCCCTCGTGCGGACCAGCGGGCTCTCCGCCACGGAGGTGCTCCATGGTCTCGCCACGCTCCACACCCTCGGCCGGGTGCGTCGGGTGGGGGAGAGGTGGGCCCGCGTGACATCCTGAGGAGATGGACCTGGCCGCCACGCTGGATGCGTTCACCGAGCACCTCGAGCTCGAGCGCGGCCGTTCGCCGCACACCGTGGCCGCCTACCGCGGGGACCTCACCTCTCTCCTCGCGTTCGTCTGGGGACCCGATGCCCGCAGCGGAGACCCCTCCGAGTTCTCACTTCCCACCCTCCGCGCCTGGTTGGCCGAGGCGTCCGGCGCCGGCCACTCCCGCGCGACCATCGCCCGCCGGGCCGCTGCGGCCCGGACGTTCTCCACGTGGGCGGCCCGGACTGGCCGGCTGGAGGCGGACGTGGCCGCCCGGCTCGCCTCGCCGAAGGCCCACGGAGAACTCCCCACCGTGCTCACCTCCGATTCGGCCGCCACCCTGCTGGACCACGCCCGTTCCGCGGCGCAGGCGGAGGGCGCCCCCGCCACCACCACCCGGGACTGGGCGGCGCTCGAGCTCACCTATGCCGCCGGGCTGCGGATCGGCGAGCTCGTGGGGCTCGATGTCCCGGACCTCGACCTCGAGCGGAGGACCGCCAGGGTGCTGGGCAAGGGCAACAGGCAGCGCGTGGTGCCGTTCGGCGCCCCCGCCGGGGCGGCGCTCGGTGACTGGCTGGAGCGCCGGAGCGAGCTCGTCACCCCCGCCTCCGGGCCCGCGCTGTTCCTGGGCGCGCGAGGAGGGCGCCTGGACCCGCGCACCCTGCGCGCCTCACTCCACCGGCTCACCGCCCGGGCGGGAATCAAGGACCTCGCCCCCCACGGCCTGCGCCACTCCGCCGCCACCCACCTGCTCGAGGGAGGGGGAGACCTCCGGGTGGTCCAGGAACTGCTCGGCCACTCCTCCATGCAGACCACCCAGCGCTACACCCACGTCACTCCGGAGCGTCTGCGCGCGGCCTTCACACAGGCGCATCCGCGAGCCTGAGGTCCACGCGGGAACCGTCCAGGGGCAGGAGGCGCACACGCTTTATCCCGAACAGCGAGAGCGGATCGATGTAGGAGTCCGGCCCCCGCCGTGCCCCGAGGTGGAGGCAGCCGCCCTCGCAGTGTCCCGCCGCCAGCACACCGATCGGATCGCCCCGCCGTACGTGCTCCCCGCGCCGGACGGATGCCTCCACCGGCTCGTAGGTGGTGCGCAGCCCGTCCGCGTGCTCGATCGAGACCACCCCCCTCCCGGCGAGCCTCGCCGCGTAGACCACCGTCCCGTCTCCCGCCGCCACCACCACCGATCCCTCCGCGAGCTGGAGGTCCACGCCCCGGTGTCCGGAGCCCCAGGGGACCTCGGGGGGAGAGAACGCGCGCAGGACCGCGGCCGGACCGCCCGTGGGCCAGTGGTAGTCCACCACTGGGGTGGGGGAGCCGAGCAGGAGTGCCAGGGCCAGTGCGAGGGCGGCGAACATGGACACCAGCATCGCGGCCACCCTCCCGCGTGCCCGCCGCCCACCGCCGAGCTGGGGAGAACCGCACCCCAACTCCGCCTGTGGAGAGCGGAAGGACGTGACGCGAGTCGCACCCACGGGAGGGGAGGGACCGGGGGAAGGGGGCGTCGTCGTCGGATAGGATGGGCGGTGCAACCGAGAGGTTGACTACGCGCGCCAGCAGTTGGCCCCCGAGGGGCTGGGCGCGGGGCAACGGTCCCCACCATCCCCGGATGGAGGAGCGTCCCGCACCGCCGGCGCCAGGACCAGGCAGCACATGCTGCCGATAACAACCGTGAAGAACCGGGCCGGATTCCGGCCCCCAAGGAGTGTGGGCCCACCGGTCCGCACCGGAAGGACGTGCCATGGCCGTCGTCACCATGCGCCAGTTGCTCGAGGCTGGCGTCCACTTCGGACACCAGACCCGCCGCTGGAACCCCAAGATGAAGCGCTTCATCCTGACGGACCGCAACGGGATCTACATCATCAACCTCAAGGAGTCCCTCTCCGGGATCGACCGCGCCTACGACTTCGTGAAGGAGACCGTGGCACACGGTGGCTCCATCCTGTTCGTGGGCACCAAGAAGCAGGCCCAGGAGGCCGTGGCCCAGCAGGCGCAGCGCGTGGGGATGCCCTACGTGAACCAGCGCTGGCTCGGCGGAATGCTCACCAACTTCGGCACCGTGAACAAGCGCCTCCAGCGCCTCAAGGAGCTCGAGCAGATCGATTTCGAGGACGTGGCCGGTTCCGGCCACACCAAGAAGGAACTGCTCATGATGAAGCGCGAGCACGACAAGCTCGAGCGCTCGCTCGGCGGTATCCGCGAGATGGGCAAGGTCCCCTCGGCCGTGTGGGTGGTGGACACCAAGAAGGAGCACCTCGCGATCACCGAGGCCCGCAAGCTGAAGATCCCCGTGGTGGCGATCCTCGACACCAACTGCGATCCGGACGAGGTGGACTACGGCGTGCCCGGCAACGATGACGCCATCGGCGCCGTTGGCCTGCTCACCCGCGTGATGGCCGATGCCGTGGCCGAGGGCACGCTCGCCCGCCACACCCGCCGCACCGGCGAGGAGGCCACCACCGAGGAGCCCCTGGCCGAGTGGGAGCGCGAGCTCCTCGGCGCCGACGACGCTGCTGCGGCTCCCGCTGCTGCCGCGCCTGCCGCTGAGACTGGGGCTGCCCCTGCTGCCGCCGACGAGACCGAGGCCGCCCCGGCTGCTGAGGCCGA
>JAUNRP010000003.1:21412-26504 GCA_030544165.1 bacterium | reverse complement strand
GTGGGTTCGAATCCCACCGGGGGCACCGTGGAGCGTCTCTCACTCGGGTCGTTCCGCCGTCCTGCGAGGCATGTAGTCAATTGGTCCTTATAGGAGACCTTTTGACTACATGCCCACCCGGGGAGACTCGGTAGCCCGCCCGGGAGGGCCAGCCAGTCACATGGCGGGCCGACTCACCCCGGCCGCACCACACCCGTCTCATACGCGAACACCACCGCCTGCACGCGATCCCGCAGCCCCAGCTTGCCCAGCAGGTTCCCCACGTGGGTCTTCACCGTGGTCTCCGAGACGAACAGCTCCTCCGCGATCTCGATGTTGCTCAGCCCCCGCGCCACCAGCTCGAACACCTCCCGCTCGCGTGCCGTCAGGGACTCCAGCAACTCGTTCGCCGCCACCTCCTCCTCCCCGTCCGGCAGCTTCGGCCCAAACATCTCCAGCAGCGTGCGCGTCACCCGCCCGGAGACCACCGCATCGCCCGCCGCCACCGTGCGGATCGCGGAGATCAGGTCCGTGGGCCGCGTGTCCTTCAGCAGGAATCCCGAGGCGCCCGCGCGCAGCCCCGCGAACGCGTACTCGTCCAGATCGAACGTGGTCAGGATCAGCACCTTCGTGGCGGGGAACTCGGCCGCGATCGCCCGCGTCGCCTCGATCCCGTTCATCCCCGGCATGCGCACGTCCATCAGCACCACATCCGGGTGCAGCGCGCCCACCATCTTCACCGCCGTGGCGCCGTCCGAGGCCTCCCCGATTACCTCGAGGTCATCCTCCGCCTCCAGCACCAGCCGGAACCCCATCCGCAGCAGCGCCTGGTCATCCGCCAACAGCACCGTGATCGTCTCGCTCATCGCTCCTCCTGCCAGTACAGCACCGCGCGTACCTTCCAGCCCGTGGCCGTGGGCCCCGCCTCCACCGTCCCGTCGTACACCGCCGCCCGCTCCCGCATCCCGATCAACCCCTTGCCCGTCCCCTCCTGCGGCTCACCTTCCGGCCCGGCCTCGTTCTCCACCTCGACGACGACGGCGCGACGCGAGCGCGCGATGCTGACATCGATCGCGGGGGAACCCTTGGCGTGCCGCAGCACGTTGGTGAGTGCCTCCTGGACGATCCGGTAGATCGTGAGGTGGAGCCCGGCGTCGGCCGGGAGGGGAGGCCCCCACTCGGCAAAGGTGACGTCCAGACCGGTGGAGCGGAAGCGTTCGACGAGACCCGCGATGTCCGCACTGGTGGGCTGCGGCGTGAAGGGGGCCCCGTCGTCGCCGGGGACGGAAGGGGAGGGGGAGACGGCGGGTGAGGGTCCGTCGTCGCGGAGGACGCCCACGAGGCGGCGCGTATCGGAGAGGGCGGAGCGGCCGGCGGCGCCGAGTTCCTCGATCGCGCGGCGGGCGCCCTCGGGGTTGCGGCCGAGCGAGGCGAGCGCGCCCTCGGCGAGCGTGACCATGACGGTGAGGGAGTGGGCCACCACATCGTGCATCTCGCGGGCGATCCGGGCGCGCTCGCGGGAGACGGCGAGCTGTTCGCGCTGGTCGCGTTCGAGTTCGAGCTGGTGGGCGCGCTGTTCCATGGCCTCGGATCTCTGGCGGTTGGCGCGCACGTTCATGCCCACCAGGAGGGCGACGAGGGTGAAGAGCTCGTTGAACACGCCATCGCCCACGCGGGTCTCGGTGTGGCCGAAGAGCGCGGTCACCGCCACGATCACGAACGCGGTGAGGAGCCACCAGCCGATCGCCCAGGCGGGGGCGATCCTCGCGCCCACCGTGTAGACGAGGATGCCGAGCGCGAAGATGTCCAGGTAGGGGGTGGCGCTGGCGCTGGCCACATGCGTCTGGATCTCGGCGCCCGTGGTGTCCCGGAGCATCCCGAACTCGAGGAAGCGGATGGCCGGCGGCGCGAGGAGGGCCACGAGCAGCGTGATCGTGGGGTTCACGCGGCGCAGGAGGACGGCGGCGGTGAGGGTGGGCAGGAGGATCCACGTGCCGAGCGCCACGCCGTTGCGCTCGAAGAAGATGTAGGAGATGGCGAAGCTGATGGCCCAGAGCGCCGCCACGCCAAGATCGAGGAGCCACTGGTTGGTGGGGGCGGTGCCCACGATCCGCCCCAGAAGTGAGGATCGGCTCGTACTCGGGGTGGACATGTATTCGAGATTAGTGGGTCCGCGTGGGAATCGACCGGGTGCCCTCCGGCGTTTAGAGTGAGAGCAGCCCATGATCTAGGAGGAGACCGCATGGCCAACCCTGTTCTCTCGCGTGCCTTCGAGGGCTCGAACGCCCAGGCACCCACCACCCCTGCCGGGTACCCGGCGCACCCCGGATACCAGCCGCAGGGCCAGCAGCAGGCGGGCCAGTGGGGCCAGCAGGCTCCGGGTCAGCAGCAGTACGGGCAGCAGCCCTATGGCCAGACCCAGTACGGCCAGCAGGCGCCCTCCCAGGCTGGATTCGGGCAGCCCGGTGCGCAACAGATGCCGCCTGCGGGCTACCGCGCCGGCTATGACACCAACGCGAGCCTGGAGCACGCCTACAACATGCCCCCCGCCTCCGGCCCGGAGATGGGCCGGATGACGGTGGACGATGTGGTGGTCAAGACCGGCCTCACGCTGGGCGTGGTCACCGTCACCGCCGTGGTGGCGTGGTTCTTCGCGAGCGCCAACCCGGGCCTCATCGTGCCGCTGTGGATCGGCGGCCTGATCGGCGGGCTCGTGCTCGGCCTGGTCAACGCCTTCCGCAAGGAGCCCTCGGTCCCGCTGATCATGGCGTACGCCGTGTTCGAGGGGGCGTTCATCGGGGCGATCTCCCTGTGGGCCAACACGATCGTTCCCGGAGTGGTGCCGCAGGCCGTGTTCGCCACGTTCGTGGTGGCGGCCGTGTGCCTCTTCCTCTACCGCTCCGGCATCGTGAAGGTGACGGAGAAGTTCAAGAGCGTCCTGAAGCTCGCCCTCATCTCCTACCTCATCTTCTGCGTGGTCAACCTGTTCGTGATGCTGCTCGCCCCGCAGGTGGGCCTGTTCGGGATCCGCTCCGTGGAGTTCGGCGGAATCGCGATCGGCCTCGGAATCGGCCTCATCGCCGTGGTGATTGCCTCGATGAGCCTGATCGCCGACTTCGATGCGATCACCAAGGGTGTGGCCGCTGGGGTGCCAGCTCGCTTCGCCTGGACCGCCGCGTTCGGAATCACCGTGACGCTGATCTGGCTGTACATCGAGATCCTGCGCATCCTCTTGATTCTCTTCTCCAACCGCTGATCGGGGGTTCACACGCTGGTGGCGTTGTGCCATCCAGGAGTGTGACGCATACCAACTGGCCCGGGGGATCATCTCCATGATCCCCCGGGCTATCCTCGTCTCAGAGGGATGCGCTCCGCGGGAGGCGCGCATCTGACCACGAACCCCCACTCGAGAGGGAGCCATGACCGCGCTCGTCCTGCCGGAGATCATCGGAGATTTCGGCACCAAGCCCGAGATCGTGTTCCCCCAGGATGGTGCTCCGAGCGGCCTGCAGGTTCACGTGCTCCGCCCGGGCCGCGGCGTGGTGGTGGAGGCAGGCCGTGAGATCGAGGTGAACTACCTCGGGCAGGTGTGGGACGGCCGCGTGTTCGACAACTCGTACGACCGCGGTCAGCCGCTCACCTTCCCCATCGGCGTGGGCATGGTCATCAAGGGCTGGGACAACGGCCTCGTGGGCCAGCAGGTGGGTGCCCGCGTCCTCCTCTCCATCCCCCCGCAGTACGGATACGGCGCCCGCGGGGTGCCGCAGGCCGGGATCCGTGGCGAGGACACGCTGGTGTTCGTGGTGGACATCCTGGACGTCCGGTAGCCATCCGGAAGTGACCAGGACCCCGAGGCCGCCACGCCCCTCGCTCGCCGGCCGCAAGGCCTACCGCCGGATCCCGGCCCGGCCCCCGGCGGTCAGGTCCCACTCGATCGCCGACCGGCTGCGTGACGAGACGTTCGCCGGGATCGTGCTGCTCACCGCGGTTGTGATCGCCATGGTGTGGGCCAACAGCCCGTGGCAGGAGTCCTACCACGCCATCTCGGACACCCTGCTGGGCCCGCGGTCCCTCGGATTCGAGCTCCCGATCCACAAGTGGGCCGCCGATGGCGTGCTCGCGATCTTCTTCTTCGTGGTGGGCCTCGAGCTCAAGAGCGAGTTCGTCACCGGCGCACTGCGCAGCGTGAAGGCGGCCCTGCTGCCCATGCTCGCCGCCGTGTGCGGCATGGTGGTTCCCGCCCTCGTGTACACCACGGTCCAGATGATCGGGAACGGGCAGGTCCAGGGCTGGGCGATCCCCACCGCGACGGACATCGCGTTCGCGCTCGCGCTGCTCGGACTGCTCGGCAAGGGGATGCCGCCCGGCGTCCGGGTCTTCCTCATGACGCTCGCGGTGATCGACGACCTGCTCGCCATCATCGTGATCGCCATCTTCTACTCCACCGATCTGGACCTCGTCCTGCTCGCTGGTTCGTTCGCCGTGATCGCGATCTTCGGGCTGCTGGTCCAGCGCCGCATCACCGCGTGGTGGATCCTGATCCCCCTCGGGGTGCTCGCGTGGGCCCTCATGTTCAAGTCCGGCGTCCACGCCACGATCGCGGGTGTGGCGCTCGGCATGATGGTGCCGGCCCGGACCCGCCAGGGCGAGGGCGAGAGCCTCACCCACCGATTCGTCCACTCCATCCAGCCACTCTCCAACGGCTTCGTGCTGCCCGTGTTCGCGTTCTTCGCTGCCGGTGTCACCATCACGGGTGGGTTCGGGATGATCGCTGACCCCGTGGCGATCGGCGTCATCCTCGGTCTCGTGGTGGGCAAGGTGCTCGGAATCTGGGGCGGTGTGGCGCTGATGACCAGGTTCACCCCGCTGCGGCTCACGGGTGGTGTGGACCTGGTGGACATCCTCGCCACCTCGTTCCTCGCCGGAATCGGCTTCACCGTCTCCCTCCTGATCGCCACCCTCTCATTCGGGGGAACGGACTGGGACGGCACCGCCAAGCTCGCCGTGGTGGCGGGATCGGTGATCTCCGCCCTGCTCGCTGCCGTGGCCCTCCGGCTCCGGGTTGCCACACGCGTCCGCGGTGCCGCTGAGATCCGCTAGGTTTCGCCGTCGG
>JAUNRP010000003.1:11516-21312 GCA_030544165.1 bacterium | reverse complement strand
CGGGTTGCCACACGCGTCCGCGGTGCCGCTGAGATCCGCTAGGTTTCGCCGTCGGGTGGCCCCCAATATCCGCATCGCCCGGCAAAAGCCCACCCCAAAATCGAGTGTGTGTTGAATTCATCGACTGCGAGGGTTCTGGGGGTCTAGAAGTGTCGCAATCGATAGAAGAATGTCACAGTCGATTTTGGGGAGGGATGGGCGGCACGGCCAAGCTGGGCGTGGGAGGGAAGGACGGCACCGCCAAGCTCGCCGTGGTGGCGGGATCGGTGATCTCCGCCCTGCTCGCTGCCGTGGCCCTCCGGCTCCGGGTTGCCACACGCGTCCGCGGTGCCGCTGAGATCCGCTAGGTTTCGCCGTCGGCAATACCCCTGAGCGGACGGTGAGCCGAACCTAGGATGGGAGCACCGGACGAGAGAGGGAGAGACATGGACACCCAGGACTACGGGCCGAAGCCCCACGTGGTGGACATCGAGAGGGCGACCACGGAGAACTCCAACTTCCGGACCACGCACTGGACGGGGACGGACCTCCAGCTCACGCTCATGTCCATCCCGCCGGGAGAGGACATCGGGCTCGAGGTGCACCCGGACAACGATCAGTTCCTGCGGCTCGAGCAGGGGCGCGGCCGGTGCCAGATGGGTCCGTCCGAGGACGATCTGAGCTTCGATGAGGAGGTGGCGGACGACTGGGCCATCTTCGTTCCCAAGGGCACGTGGCACAACGTCACCAACACCGGGGAGGTGGACATGCGGCTGTACGCCATCTACGGGCCGGCCCACCACCCGAACGGCACCATCCACGCCACCCAGGAGGAGGCGGAGGAGGACGAGCACGATCACGGCCACTGAGCTGTGATGCTGGCCTGATTCTGGACGCCCCCGCCCACGGCCTCCCAATCCGTGGGACAATGGTTCCGAGAACCGCTCGCGGCAGGCCCTCCCGGGGGGCTGTCTGGAGCCTGTGGAGCACTCGCCGCCGCCCGTCAGGGTGCGAAGGCCGTGCGCTCGGGCTTGGCCGCCGGGCACTGAGGATAGAGGTCATACGTGGAGCTTTTCCAGGGTCAGGTCGTCGCACATCCCCATCACGGTCCCGCTCGGGTGACTGGATTCACCGAGCGCAAGGTGAAGGGTGAGGTCATGCGGTACGCCCGTCTGGAGGTCAAGGGAACCGGAATGGTGGTGGGGATCCCCGTGGACCGCGCCGAGGAGATCGGCGTGCGCGCGCTGCTGGACGGCGAGGAGATGAACAAGCTGTTCGCCATCCTCGTGGAGGACTCCGGCCCGGAGGAGACCGGCTGGTCCCGCCGGATCAAGGCCGAGATCCAGTTGCTCCGCTCCGGTGACATGTTCAAGATCGCGGGCATGGTCCGCGACCTCACGCGCCGCCAGGCCGAGCGCGGTCTCTCCCTCGCGGAGAAGGACCTGCTGCGCGACGCCTCGCAGCCCCTCGTCAACGAGGTGGCCCTGTGCATGGACGTTCCCGCCGAGGAGGCACAGGTGGCCGTGGACGCCGCCATCCTCGAGCGCATCGTGCCCGAGTGCGTCTCCGTCCCGCAGGTGGCCAAGGCCGTCTGACCGGGGGAGGTGAGCCCCCCGCCCGGCGCCGGCCGGTACGCGCCGAGCCCCTCCGGTGATCTGCACCTCGGGAACCTCCGCACCGCCCTCCTCGCGTGGCTGTTCGCGCGCACGGAGGGGCGGGCGTTCCTACTCCGGATCGAGGACATGGACCGGGTTCGCCCCGGCGCGGAGGCCCGCCAGCTCCGCGACCTCGCGCGGCTCGGCATCACGTTCGACCCGCCCGCCATCCGCCAGACCGATCGCCTGCCGGCGTACGAGCGCGCCCTCGCCTCCCTGAGTGAGCAGGGACTGGTCTACGAGTGCTTCTGCACGCGGCGCGAGATCTCCGAGGCTGCATCGGCGCCGCACCACACCCTCCGCCCGGACGGTGCCTACCCCGGAACCTGCCGCACCCTCACGCCCGGGGAACGCGCTGCGCGCCGCACGCTCCGGCCTGCGGCGCTCCGCCTGCGCGTCCCGGAGGGCGTGGTCACCCACACCGTCACGGACAGGCTCGCCGGTGAGGTGACCGCGATGGTGGACGACCTGGTGCTCCGTCGCAACGACGGCGTGTACGCCTACAACCTGGCGGTGGTGATCGACGATGCCTTCCAGCAGGTGGGGCAGGTGGTTCGTGGTGATGACCTCCTGACCTCCGCCCCGCGCCAGGCCTATCTGGCGGGCCTCCTCGGGCTACCGATTCCCGAGTACGTCCACGTGCCGCTCGTGGTGGCCCCGAGCGGCACCCGGCTCGCCAAGCGGGATGGCGCGGTCACCCTCGCGGACCTTGCCCCCCACGGGTGGACGCCGGATCGGGTCCGCTCCCTCCTGGCGGTCTCGCTCGGCCTCGCCGGGCCCGGGGAGGCGGTGACGATGGAGGACCTGGCGGCCCGCTTCGATCCGGGGGGCATCCCCCGCGAGCCCTGGCGGGTGGATCCGGCCGCCCTGACCTGACGTGAGCCACGCCGCCGCGGGGCGGGCTCTCCGTACGCCACACCCTCGCGGCAAGGATGCCGGGGGTGGGGGCCTACTTGTCGTTGAGGTCCGGGAAGGGCACGCCCGTCTTCGCGTGGCAGCGGTAGCCGTTCGGGTTCTTCTGCAGATACTGCTGGTGGTAGTCCTCCGCGAAGTAGAACGGGCCCGCCTCGTTGGCCGGGAGGATCTCGGTCACGATCTCACCGAGCCCCGCGGTGTTCAGGGCGTCCTGGTAGATCTCGCGGGTGGCGAGCGCCTCGTTCAACTGGATGTCATTGGTCACGAACACCGCCGAGCGGTACTGCGAGCCGATGTCATTGCCCTGACGATCCACGGTGGTGGGATCGTGGGACTCCCAGAACTCCTGGAGGATGTCCGCCACGTCCGTGACCTCGGGGTCGTACTCCACCCGCACCGTCTCCGTGTGCCCGGTGGTCCCTGTGCACACCTGCTCGTAGGTGGGCCTATCCGCGGTGCCCCCCATGTAGCCGACCGCGGTGGAGAGCACGTCCGGGCGCTCCCACATGATCTCCTCCACGCCCCAGAAGCAGCCGGCGGCGAGGTAGATGACATCGGTCTCGCGCTCGGGGGCCGCACCCTCGGTCTGGGGTTCGGGGGACTCATCCCCCGGGCGGACCCCGGGAGCATCGGTCTGCGCCGGTCGCATGGGCTGGACGGGTGGCATGATCGCTCCTCCGCATGGTGGCCGGAGTGAATCCGGGAAACTAGGCTGGTAGGACCCAACAATGCCACGATCCATCGATGCGTGAGAACTGAGAGCCCATGTCACCAATGTCCCGGCGGATTCGGGAGCAAGTCGAACGCGTCAACCTTCGCGGAAGGATGGAGAACCTCACTCGCGGCCGCGAGGAGGAGCACACCCAGGCCCGGCCCCATGGCAAGCAGGAGATCCACGAGATCGCGCGGGTGAAGAACGCCCCGGAGATCGAGGTCCCCTGGAGTATCCGGGTGATGGCGGCGTGGTCCTGGCGTTCCCTCGTGATCATCCTGGTGGCGGTGGCCGCGGTGTTCCTGGTGATCCAGCTCAGCCAGATCATCATCCCCACGATCATCGCGGTCTTCCTCACCGTGGCGCTCGAGCCACTGGCGAGGTTCTTCCGGAACACCCTGAAGTTCCCACGTGTGCTGGCGGCGATCACCACGATCCTCGTGTTCGTGGGCGCGGTGGTAGCCCTCATCACCTTCGCGGGCCGTGCGATCGGGATGGGTTTCACGCGCCTGCAGGACCAGGCTGTCGCAGGCTTCGAGGCTGCGATCGACTGGCTCTCGGAGGGGCCCCTCCGGATCAGCGTGGACCAACTGAACGCCTGGCTCGCCGAGGCCCAGCGGGCGATCCAGGAGAACGCGAGCGTGCTCGCCTCCGGCGTGTTCTCCGCCACCTCCTCGATCGTCTCCATCGGAGCAGGGGTGTTCCTGGTCATCTTCATGGGGATCTTCTTCCTCATGGACGGGCGCCGGATCTGGGTCTGGTTCGTCCGCCTCCTCCCGCGCAACTGGCGCGGAACGGTCCACGAGGCCTCGATCCGCTCCTACGTCACGCTCTCGGGATATGTGAAGGCCCAGGTCCTGGTGGCGCTCATCGACGCCATCGGGATCGCGGGTGGCGCCTTCTTCCTCGGGGTCCAGCTCTGGCTCCCGATCGGCGTGCTGGTCTTCCTCTTCTCGTTCGTCCCGATCGTGGGAGCGGTGCTCTCCGGGACCATCGCGTGCCTGGTGGCACTCGTTGACCAGGGGCTCACCGCCGCGGTGATCCTCCTGGTGGTGGTGCTCGCCGTCCAGCAGATCGAGTCCAACGTGCTGCAGCCACTCATCATGGGGTCCAACGTCTCGCTGCACCCCGTGGCGGTCCTCCTCGGGGTGGCGGGGGGAACCTTCATCGCGGGCATCACCGGAGCCGTGTTCGCGGTTCCCCTCATGGCGTTCGCCAACACCTTCATGCTCTACCTCTCGGGACATGACAAGTACCCGCGGCTCGCCACCGATCCGAACCGCCCCGGGGGACCCCCGGGGACGCTTCGCGAGCAGATCCTCGCCTCCTACGGCTACGCCCTCGATTCGGAGGATGAGGACACCACCGAGTACGTCACGGGCGAGGATGAGAACCCCGGCTCCGCCGCGGTGCGCCCGGATGTCCTCACCCCGGAGGAGGTCCAGGAGATCGAGCGCCAGGAGGCAGCCCGGGTCCGGGACTCGGACGATGACGGACCAGCCCCGGCCCCGTCGTCGTCGAAATAGCACCCCCAGCACAGACGGAAGCGGGGGGGCCGGGCCAACCCGGCCCACCGCTTCCGTGTGAGTGGACTACTTGGAGGCGTCGAAGGGGGTGACCTCGAGGATCTCCACCTCGAACTCCTTGCCGTTCGGCGCGGTGAAGGTGGTGGTCTCTCCCGCGGACTTGCCGAGGATCGACTTCCCGAGCGGGGAGGACTCCGAGTACACCTCGATGTCCAGGCCCTCGGCCGCCTCGCGCGAACCGACGAGGAACGTGATCTTCGAACCCGCGAGATTGGCCTTGACCACCATCCCCGGCTCCACGATCCCGTCATCCGGGGGAGCCTCGCCGATCTTGGCGTGGCGGAGGAGCTCGGTGAGCTGGGCGATCCGGCCCTCCTGCTTCGCCTGCTCCTCGCGGGCAGCGTGGTAGCCGCCGTTCTCCTTCAGATCGCCCTCTTCGCGCGCGGCGTCGATCTGGGCCGCAATTCGGGTACGCCCCTCGGTGGTGAGGTGCTCCAGCTCAGCACTGAGCCGGTCGTACGCCTCCTGCGTCAACCACGTCTCTGCCACGTCAACTCCTTCCATAGGCATAATGAAAACCGGGCCCATCGTGTGGACCCGGGGTGAGAGAGACAAGTGTAGCAGAGGTCTACTGCTGCACGAAGAAGCACTCCTCCACGAGCGCGCCGGTGGCCGGCTGGATGGTGGCAACGGTGGTGGTGACGGCGGTGGACTCCGCCTGGGTGGGCCCCACGGTGACCTGGCGGACGCCCACCTCCGTGTGCGCATCGTTCACCGCTGTGACCGTGCAGGTCACGGTGGATCCCACGGGGGCGGTGAGGTTGTAGGTGACCTGCAGCTCGGAATCGGAGAGCACCTCCATGGCCTGGGCCTCCGCGGTGGCGGTGGGGCGGCCCATCGCGATCATGGACCACACCAACCACGCCACCCCGATCGCCAGCAGGGTCACGGCCGCGATCACCACCGTGCGGCGGTCCTGCGGCGGCGCCCCGTAGCGGGCGCGCAGGTACTCGGCGTCGGAGAGCTCGGTCATGGCCCCATTCTCGCAGGTGTGGACAGGCTGTTTGGACTCTCACGGGCGCTGCGCCGATAATGACAACCGCCGCAATCGCGATCGGAGACCCATGCGCCTGCTCTCAGTCCACGCCCACCCGGACGACGAGTCCTCCAAGGGCGCCGGCATGGCCGCCCGGTACGTCTCCGAGGGCCACCGGGTGCGGATCGTCACCTGCACCGGGGGTGAGCGGGGGGACGTGCTGAACCCCAAGCTCACGGCCGATGAGACGTTGCCCGCGCGCCTGCGGGACGTGCGCCGCGAGGAGATGGCGCTGGCCGCCGCCGCGCTCGGCGTGGAGCACGTGTGGCTCGGGTTCGAGGACTCCGGCCTCCCGCAGGGTGACCCGCTCCCGCCGCTCCCGGAGGGTTCGTTCGCCACCCTCCCGCTCGAGGAGACCACCCCCGCGCTCGTGGCCCAGTTCCGCGAGTTCCGGCCCCACGTGGTGGTCACCTACAACGAGGAGGGCGGCTACCCGCACCCGGACCACATCATGACCCACACACTCACGATGGCCGCGCTGGACGCCGCCGCGGACCCCGTCTACCGTCCCGATCTGGGCGAGCCGTGGGAGGTCTCCAAGGTCTACTACGACGTCAGCTTCTCCCGCCCCCGCCTCACCGCCTTCCACGAGGCCATGGTGGGCGCCGGCCTCGAGTCCCCGTTCGCCGACTGGCTCTCGGACCGGGACGAGGACTGGCGCCAGCGCACCGTGCGCGCCCGCGTCCACGTGGCCGATTTCTTCACGCAACGCGATGACGCCCTGCGCGCCCACGCCACCCAGATCGACCCCGACGGCTGGTTCTTCATGATGCCCCGCGAGCTCGAGCGGGACATCTGGCCCTGGGAGGAGTTCGAACTCGCCCACTCCGCCGTGCCCGTCCGCGAGCTGGAGGAGTCCCTCTTCGAGGGAATTCCCGACGACGGCGAGCCCGCCTAACGCTTGGGGGCTGAGTCTGGGCTGGGGGTGCTTCCCGACGGCGGGGGGTGCGGTTCCGTTGGTGCCTCGCGGTGCGTTCGGCGTCCGCTCGTGGTGCGATGGGGGAGAATGGGGCCATGCTGTTGATCCCGGCCGTTGCCACCCTGGCCATCGATGTGCCCTCCCCGACCCCGGAGATCGATCTGGAGGATCCATGGGTGGTCTCGCCGGGGATCGAGGGCTTCATCATGTTCGCGATCCTGGGCGTGGCGCTCTGGCTGATCATCAAGGCGATGACGGGGAGCATCCGCCGGGCGAACTTCCGGGCCGCGGAGCGCGAGGAGGAGCTCTACGGGCCGGACCCGCGCCCGCAGGCGCAGCAGCAGTCACGGCATCGCCGGGTCATCCCGGTGGACGAGGCCCCGCCGGGAGGGAGCCAGGGGCGCTGAGCTCATCCGGCGGCTGGGAGGGGGCCTCGCCCGTTTCGCCGGCCTCGCCCACCCACACCCCCACATCGACTGAGACATGTGTGCATCCATTGCGACACTTCTGGAGCCCCAGGACCCTCGCAGTCGATGAATTCAACACACACTCGATTTCTGTCCTGTATCTCCCGAGACATAGGGCCGCCATGTCCTGAGATCACACAGATTCGCCGGCGAGGATGCGGCGCGGGGTGTCCACCAGCATCGTGGTGATGGTGGCCTCATCGACTCCTGCGGCGCGAAGCTGGGGGAGCACGCCGTCGAAGAGGAAGTCCATGCGCCAGTTGGGCACCACGCGGCGGCGCCAACTGGGGGGCGTGATGCGGGAGAAGAAGGCCGCATCGTGGGAGAGGACGATCTGCTCCGCCAGGCCCTCCTCGAGGAGGGTGAGGAGGGTGCGGACGCGCTGTTGGTCCGGCGCTATGTGCTCCATGCCGAAGCGGTCGAACCCGAGGAACGATCCGCCTGCTGCCAGCTCCCGGAGGTAGCCCAGGTCATCCGAGTCACCGGCGTGACCGATCACCACCCGATCGAGTGGAACGCCCAGGCCGGCCAGCACGCGCTGCTGTTCGAGCCCGCCCCGGCTCGGGGCGTGGGAGTGGGTCATGATCGGCGCGCCCGTCTCCGCGTGCGCAACGGCGGCCGCGCGCCACACCCGCGTCACGTCCGGGGTGAAGCCAGGGGAGTCCGAGACCACCTTGATGACGGCGGCGCGGATGCTGCTTCCGGCGATCCCCACCGTGAGGTCGGTGCGGAACAGGTGCTCGAGGGGGTCCTCGCCGCCCACGATCCCGCCCGGGCCGTGGGTGTGGAAGTAGGCGGGGAGTACGTCCGCCGTGTAGTACCCGGTGGCGGCCACGATCCGAACCTCGCTCTGACATGCGAGGGCCCGGACCCGGTCGATGTCTCGACCGAGTCCGGGCACCGTCAGGTCCACGAGCGTCCGGACGCCCAGGGCCGCGAGGCCGCCAAGGCCCCGGGTCGCCTCATCCATCACCCTCTCCTCATCCCACTCGGGGTGGGGGAGGTTGAGATCCAGTTCCGGGTGGCCCACGAACAGGTGCTCGTGGAGGAGAGTGACGCCCAGGTCAGCTCCCGGAACCGGCCCCGTGAGGGTGGGGACGAGGCTCATCTCCCGGGGATCAGGGAGCGGTGGCGCGGATCGCCTGGAAGGCCTCCAGGGACTCGCCGGTGAACTCGCCCTCGAGGTAGCTCACGGCCTGCTCGCGGAACGCGTCCACGTCAACGTCCTCAATGATCTCGATCAGTCCGGCTTCCTTCCACTCGTCGATCGTGGTCTGCTCCTCCTCGGCCACGCACTCGGTCACCCGCTGGACCGCCGAGTCGACGGCGGCGGACAGGGCCTCCTGCTGCTCGGCCGAGAGGTCGTTCCACATCGAGCTCATGATGATGAGGTTGGTGTTGAGCTGGTGGGAGGTCATGCTCATGTAGTCCTGGACCTCGGGGAGGTTCTGGGCCTTGATGTTGGTGATCGGGTTCTCCTGGCCGTCCACCGTGCCGTTCTGGAGCGCGAGGTAGAGCTCCTCGTACGCCACCTCGGTGGCGGTGGCGCCCAACGCGCGGGCGTTCATGAGGAACTGGGGCGATCCGGGGAACCGGATGCGCTGACCCTGCAGGTCCTCCGGGCTACGGATCGGATCGTTCGCGGTGAACTGGCGCGCGCCGGCGGACCATGCGCCGAGCGTGTAGACGCCCGCCTCCTCGGCGAAGCCATCGATGAACGGCTTGGCCTCATCGCTCGCCATGAACGCGGAGAGGTGCTCGGGGCCGTCGAACGCATAGGCGGCGTCCAGCACCGAGATCGGCGCGTACACAGCACCGAGCGCCGAGGCGCCCTGGATGTCCATGTCGATATCCCCGGAGGCCACCGAGGCGATGCGGTCGGCGTCTCCACCGAGCTGTGAGGAGGGGAAGATCTCGATGGTGAGGCCCACACCCGCCGCCTCCGCCTCTTCCTTGATCACGGCGGCACCGCACTGGTGCTGGGGCTGGGTCTCGTTGTAGCTGTGGGCGAGCGTGATCTCCACGGGGGAGCTCTCGCCGCCAGCCTCGGGGGCCGTGGTCTCGCCACCTTCGGCGGGGGCCGAGGTCTGGCCACCTGCGGGGGTGGTGGGCGCGGGATCCGGATCATCGGCGCCTCCGCCACAGCCGGCCACGAACATGGCCGGGACGATCAGGGCGCTCACCCAGGCGGTACGCCGGGTACGTCGTGCATTCATATCTCTACCTCTCTCCTTGTGGTGCGCCGCGGGGGCGGCGCCTGAAGGGTTTCCTCAATCAGTAGTGGGGGACAGGGAAGGTCCGGTCAGAGACCGAGCATGCCGGGGAACCACATCACGAATCCGGGGAAGAACACGGCGATGAGGACCACGATGAGTAGCGGAACGATGAAGGGCAGGCATCCGCGGAAGACCTCGCCGATCGGGACCCTGGCCACCGCGGCGGTCACGAACAACACCGTGCCCACCGGCGGCGTGAGCAGGCCGATCATCAGGGAGATGATGAGCACCACTCCGAGCACGATCGGGTC
>JAUNRP010000003.1:0-11416 GCA_030544165.1 bacterium | reverse complement strand
GTGGTCATGAAGGCTTCCCTCACGGACCGGAGGAAGATCTCCCACGTGAGCGTTCGCTGGATGAGGGCCACGAGGAGGATGTAGATCACGCCCACGGCCGCCGCCTCGGTGGGGGTGAAGAACCCGCCGAGGATTCCGCCAAGGATGATGACGGGGGAGCCGAGCGGCAGGATGACGTCCTTGGCGGACTCCATCACCTCGCGGCGGTCGAAGGCGCCGGTGGTCAGGCGCGGGTTCTTCCGTACCAGCAGCCACACCACGAACGTGAGGCCGATCGCCATCAGGATCGCGGGGATCACCGAGGCCGCGAAGAGCGCTCCCGTGGAGACGGCCGCCAGTCCGGCGAAGATCACCGCCGGGATACTGGGGGGCATCACGGGCGCGATCAGGGCGGAGGACGCGGAGACGCCGGTGGCGAATCGCCGGCCGTACCCCTCGGCCACCATCTTGGGGATCTGGACCTTTCCGAGGGCGGCAGCGTCCGCAACGGCGGAGCCGCTCATCCAGGAGAAGCCCACGCTCACGCCGATCGCCACGTAGCCGAGGTTGCCCTTGAGGCGGGCGAGCGCGGCCATGGCGAACCGGAAGAGCTTGTCCGCGATGCCCGCGTGGTTGGTGAGCGTGCCGAGGAGCACGAACAGGGGGACCGCCAGGAGCGGGAAGCTCGCCGTGGCGTTGGTGACGATTCGCAGGGCCTGCCCGGCGGACTGGCCCGCGAGCATCATGTAGAGGAGCGAGGGGCCCAGGAACGCGAATGCAACGGGCACACGGAGCACCAGGAGGACGGCGATCCCGAGGGCGAGGAGGGCGAGGATCACGGGGCCACCACCTCCACCTCGTCAACGTAGTGGTCGCTCAGGCGGGGCCCGTTGCGGATCACCCCCACCGTCGCCAGAGCGGCACGGATGGTGAGGCTCGCCGCCCCGATCAGGACGGGGATGTAGACCCACGCCATCGGGATACTCAGGACCGGCGATTTCACGATCTGCGTGGTCACCAGCGCGTACGCCTCCAGCGTGAGCCCGAGTCCGATGAGCGTGAGCATCGCCAGGGAGAACACGTGGACGAACTTCACCGCCCGCTTGTTCTTCATCGTGTCCAGCACCTCGAGGGCGATGTGGCCATCCGAGCTGACGAGGAGCCCGGCCGCGATGAAGGTGAGCCACAGCAGGGAGAACCGCGAGATCTCTCCCGTCCACGCGATCTGGGGGATGGGCAGGTGACGCTGGAGGGCCTGGAAGAAGACGAGCACGAGGATCACCACGAGCGAGAGCATCCCGAATGCCGCCTCGATCTTCCCGATGAACGAGCCGATCCGCGCCAGCGGAGTCTGTGATTCGTGGATATCAGTCAATCGATGATCCTCTTCGTCGGGCGCTCCAGTGCGCCGGCTGCAATTAACGTACCGGTTAATACGTCCGGCCCGCAATAGTGTCTGTTCCCCAGATCACATTCTGGGAATGCCCCATTTTGCTCCCCTCGACGGCGCCGCGCCAGTACCGCCGCACCCTCGCCCTGCCTCGGGACGACGACGGCGCCCGAGCCGTCGCCCTCACCCTGCCGAAAGTCGACGAAGGCGCCCGAGTCCCGCCGTCGCCCCCGCCCCGCCGTAAGTCGACGACGACGCCCGAGTCCCGCCGCACCCCCACCCTGCCGTAAGTCCTCGACGGCGCCCGAGTCCCGCCGTCGCCCTCACCCTGCACCCGCGCGTGCCCCCACCTCACCGGGCACCGGGCACCCCCCACCTCGTATCGTGTCTCTTGGACGCAGGTGGCCCTTTACGGCCACGAGCGGAGTGGAATAGCATGACCTCACCGGTTCGTACACAGGCGTACATCGGTTTCGCCTCCGGGAGCCGGACTCCTCAGCGCTGGGAAGGGACGGATCGTGAACAAGACCCACAAGGAGATGCGGCCGGAGCAGGTCCAGGAGCTGGACGAGCTCTTCGAGAGGGCGCGGGTCGCGCTCAAGGAGATCGAGACCTACGACCAGGCCCGGGTGGACCGGCTCTGCCAGGCGATCGCGTGGGCGGTCGCGAACACCACCACCTTCCACCGCCTGGTGGAGATGGGGATCGAGGAGTCCGGGCTCGGCGAGTACACCTCCCGCATGAACAAGCGCATGAAGATCCGCGGAGTCCTGCGCGATGCGCTGCGCCAACCCAGCGTCGGGATCGTGGAGGAGAACCCCGAACTCGGCCTCGTCAAGTACGGCAAGCCGGCGGGCATCGTGGGCTGCATCGTGCCCACCACGAACCCGGACCTCACTCCCGCCGGGAACGCGATCTACGGCGTCAAGGCGCGGAACGTGGTCATCTTCTCCCCGCACCCACGCTCCGTGAAGACCACGATGGAGACGGTCCGCCTCATGCGGGAGGCGCTTGAGGCCGAGGGCGCTCCCGCGGACATCCTCCAGTGCGTCAGCATGCCGAGCCTGCTGGTGAGCCAGGAGCTCATGCGCCGCTCGGACCTCATCATCGCCACCGGCGGGCAGGCGCTCGTCCGGCAGGCCTACAGCTCCGGGAAGCCCGCCTACGGCGTGGGCGCGGGGAACGCCACCGAGTTCCTGGACGAGACGGCGGACATCAAGGCCACCGCCATGAACTGCATGCTCTCCAAGACCTCCGACTACGGCTCCGGCTGCTCGGCCGATGGCAACGTGCTCGTCCCCCGCTCGAAGTACCAGGAGATGCTGGACGCCCTCGAGGAGGTGGGCGGCTACCAGGCCAATGCCGAGGAGCGCTCCCAGCTCGAGAAGGTGATGTGGGACGAGGAGGGCCACCGCCTCCCGGACACCGTGGCCATCTCCCCCCAGAAGCTCGCCGAGGCGGCGGGGTTCGAGATTCCGGAGGACCGGAAGTTCATCTTCGTGGAGGGTGACGGAATCGGCCACGAGCACAACTTCTGCAAGGAGAAGCTCACCACCCTGATGGCGGTCCACGCCTATGACGGCAGCTTCGAGGATGGCGTGGACCTGGCGCTCGAGCTGTACGAGGTGGGCGGCAAGGGCCACAGTTGCGGAATCGCCTCCACCAACGAGGAGCACATCGACTACTTCGGCCGCACCATGCCCGTCTCCCGCATCATGGTCAACCAGCCGAACTCGCGCGCCAACGCGGGCGCGTTCAACAACGGCATGCCCATGACCTCCTCGATGGGCTGCGGAACCTGGGGTGGGAACATCACCAGCGACAACGTCACGCTGAAGCACTACATGAACCTCACCTGGGTCTCCCGCAAGATCCCCATGGACCGTCCGAGCGACGCGGAGCTGTTCGGTGACTTCTACGATCCGGCGCTCGAGCCGGACGGTGAGGCCGCCCCCACCGACGCCGCCGTGACCGTCAACTGAATCCAGCGAGCAGGAAGGGCAGCGCAGCCCATGACCGACGACCGCACCCCCGACGAGGTACTCGACGAGGCCAGGCGCTGGTGGACCACCTCCATCATCGACATCCACCCCGGCGAGATCGACATCCGCGGCTACCCGATCCAGCAGCTCATCGGCGCGATCACCTTCCCGCAGATGATCTGGCTCATGCTCCAGGGCGAACTGCCGAGCAGGCCGCAGGCGGACCTCCTCGAGGCGGCGCTGGTGGCGAGCGTGGACCACGGGCCCCAGGCCCCCTCGATCGCCATCGCGCGCATGGCCGCCACCTGTGGTCCGAGCCTGAATGGCGCGATGGCCTCCGCCGTCAACGTGCTCGATGACATCCACGGCGGCCCCGGCCAGCAGTGCATGGAGATCTACTACGAGATCGATGCCGAGGCCGGCGAGGGCGGGGACATCGCGGAGGCGGCGGCAACGGTTGCCGCGCGCCGCAAGGAGCAGGGCCTGAAGTACTTCCCGGGCTTCGGCCACAGGTTCCACCCGCACGATCCGCGCTCCCCCCGCCTCCTCGGACTGATCGACGACGCGGCGGAGCGGGGCGACGTCGCGGGCCGGTTCGCCGCAATCGGCCGAGCCCTCGAGGACGCGATCTCCCAGGGGCGTCCGCGACGCATCCCCATGAACATCGATGGCGCCACCGCCGCGATCTACTGCGAGCTCGGACTCCCCCCAGAGCTCGGCCGGGGAGTCTTCATCCTCTCCCGCTCGGTGGGAATCCTCGCGCACGCCTGGGAGCAGATGCAGGAGGGCGTCCGCATCAAGGGACCCCAGAGCAAGGCACTCGGCTTCACCTACGACGGACCTGCGCGCCGTGACCTGTCCACCCCCGATCCCAGCGGCACGGCCGCGCCCAACCGAGAGGAGACGCCATGACGGCGCTCGCTTCCGACGAAGTCGTCCGCTACCTGGAGGGACGCGGAGTCACGCACATCTTCGGACTGTGCGGCCACACGAACATCGCGGTCCTCGACTCGCTCTCCCGCAGTGAGATCGAGTTCGTCAACGTCCGCCACGAGCAGATCGCCTCACACGCCGCGGACGGGTATGCCCGTGTGACGCGGCGCGCCTCGGTGGTCCTCAGCCACCTCGGTCCCGGCCTCACCAACGCCGCCACCGGGGTGGCGAACGCCGCCCTCGACTCCATCCCGATGGTGGTGATCGCGGGCGACGTCCCCACCTACTACTTCGGCAAGCACCCCCACCAGGAGGTGAACCTCCACGCGGACGCGGACCAGTGGCAGATCTACCGCCCGTTCGTGAAGCGGGCGTTCCGGGTGGAGCGGGCCGAGCTGCTGCCCGAGATCCTGGATCGCGCATTCGTGATCGCAGAGTCCGGCCGCCCGGGCCCGGTGCTCGTGGATGTCCCCATGGACCTCTTCAGCCGTGAGATCGACACCGCGCTCGTGGACCGCGCGCTCGCCAACCGGATCGAGTACACCCGACCCACCATGACCGAGGAGGTGGCGGAGCAGATCATCGCCCACCTGACCGAGGCGGAGCGCCCCCTCGTCTACGCCGGTGGCGGCGTCCACCTGGCCGATGCCTCGGCCGAACTCACGCAGCTCGTGGACTGGCTCGACCTGCCGGTGGCCCACAGCCTGACCGGCAAGGGCGCGGTGCCGGATGACAACCCGCACGTGCTCGGCATGTCCGGCTTCTGGGGTATGGAGTACACCAACGAGCAGTGCCGGCAGGCGGACTGGATCCTGGGACTCGGCACGCGGTTCGCGGAGGCCGACTCCTCCTCGTGGTACGAGGAGCACACCTTCCGCATGCCGCCCACCAAGCTCATCCAGATCGACCTGGACCACGAGCAGATCGGGCGGAACTACCCGGTGGAGCTCGGCGTGATCGCGGACCTGAAGGCCGCCCTCGGCGTCCTGGTGAAGGTGGCCAGGCGCATCCACCCCGAGCCGATCAAGCGGGAGGGTCTCGTGGAGTCGATCCTGGAGGAGCGCGCCAGCCGCAGGGAGCGGCTGGTGCCCGACCAGACCTCGGACGAGTTCCCCATGAACCCGGCCCGCATCCTCGCGGACCTGCGCGCCCACATCCCCGCCGACACCTACCTGGTGACGGACGTGGGGTGGAACAAGAACGGGCTCGCCCAGCAGTACGACATCGAGGTCCCGGGCGCGTTCATCACGCCCGGAGGCTTCGCCACGATGGGCTTCGGCTCAGCGGCCGCGATCGGCGTGAAGCTCGCCGCTCCGGACCGGCCGGTGATCGCCCTGATCGGCGATGGCGGGTTCGGCCAGAACCCGGCCGTGCTCGCCACCGCGCGCCGGGAGAAGCTGCCCGTGATCTGGGTGGTGATGAACAACAACGCGTTCGGCACCATCGCCGGTCTCGAGAAGGCCAACTACGACACCACGTTCGGCACGGTCTTCGAGACCGAGGACGACGACATGTGGATCGACTACGCCGGAGTGGCCAGGGCCTACGGCGTGAGGTCCCGCCGGATCGAGAGCCCGGAGGAGTTCCCCGAGGCGCTCGCGGAGGCGATGGGCGCGGGGGAGCCCTTCCTGATCGACGTCCCCATGCGGAACATCCCCACTCCCACGGGTGGCCACTGGAACATCCTCGACATCTACAGCCCGGATGGTGTCAAGGGCCACGCGAGCACGGACTGAGGCAGCCAGATGACCCGCACCTACTCGCTCGGCTACCTCACGGTGGGGGGCCTCGAGCCCTCCGCCCAGATCTACGTGGCGGCCGCCGCTGGCTACGACCACGTGGGCATCCGCCCCATCCCCATGGGGCTTCCCGGAGAGCCGAAGCTGGATATCGCCCACGAGCCCCGGCTCCTCGAGAACTGCCGGATTGCGCTGGCGGACACCGGGATCACGGTCAACGACCTCGAGCTGGCCCGCGTCATGGACGGGGTGGACTACGAGGACTACCGGCCCGCACTCGAGGTGGGGGCCAGCCTGGGCGCCAAGGTGGTGATCACGAGCGTGTGGAACACCGAGCGTGAACGGCAGGTGGAGGGGCTCGCCACGGTGGCCCGGCTCGCGGCCGACTACGGCCTCTCCGTTGTTGCCGAGATGGTGGCACTCTCGCCGGTGCGGAGCCTGACCGAGATGCGCCACCTGGTGGAACAGGCCGGCGCGCCGAACCTGGGGCTGCTGGTGGACGTCTACCACTGGTTCCGCTCGGGGGACACGGCCGAGGACGTGGCCTCCCTTCCCCCGGGATGGCTCCCCATGATCCACCTCTGCGACCTCCCGGTGGAGAAGCCGGAGAGCATGGAGGAACTGCGCGAGGAGGTGCGCGAGCACCGCCTGTACGTGGGGGAGGGGGACGCCCCCATCTCCGAGCTGGTGGCCGCACTCCCGGAGGACACGGTGATGGCGATCGAACAACCGCACCTCGAGCGCCTGACCACGCTCGGACCCGTGGAGTACGCGGCGCGGGCGCTGAGGGCCGCCAAGAAGGCCCTCGAGCCCCTCGCCGTCCACTGACCAGGAGAGAGCAATGTTCGAAGGAATCCGCCCGGTCACCCACATGCTGGGGCTGTACGGCGAGAACATCACCGCCTCGTTCACCCCTCCCATGCACGAGATGATGGGGGCGGCCATGGGGATGAGCGTCACCTACCGGCCCATCGACCTCGCGGTCCTCGACATCGGCGCGGATGACCTCGAGGAGGCGCTGAGGTGGGCGCAGCGGCTCGGCTTCACGGGACTGAACGTCACGTTCCCCTGCAAGCAGACGGTGCTCCCGCTGCTGGACGAGCTCTCCCCGCGCGCCACCGCGCTCCAGGCGGTGAACACCGTGGTGTTCCGCGAGGGGAAGGCGGTGGGCCACAACACCGACTGGTGCGGATTCGTGAACTCGTTCAAGCGCAACCTGCCGGACGCCCGCGCGGAGCACGTGGTGCTCATGGGTGCCGGTGGAGCGGGCTCCGCGGTGGCCTACGGCATGCTCGACGCCGGGGTGAAGCGGCTCGCCGTCTTCGATCCCGACGAGGGCCGTCGCGCCGAACTCGTGGCGCGGATGGACTCGCTGATCGAGCCCGGCCGCGCCATCGAGGGTGAGGACCTCGCCGAGGAGATGGGCCAGGCTGACGGCGTTATCAACGCGACCACCTACGGCATGGTGGGCCACCAGGAGGGCTCGTGCATCCCGCGCGACCTCCTGCGACCCGAGATGTGGGTGGCGGACTGCGTCTACCTCCCGCTCGAGACCCCCCTCCTCCGTGATGCCGCAGAGGTGGGGTGCGCGCGCCTCCCCGGCACGGGGATGGCCGTGGAGCAGGCGATCGAGGCCTTCCGGCTCTTCACGGGTGTTGAGCCGGACCCGGAGGCTGCATACGATGCTCTGGACAGACTTCTCGCCTCTACCGCGGATCAACGATGAGCCAGATTGCCACCACCCGGGACCTTGACCGGACCAAGGCCGATATCCTCCAGGCCGCCACCGAGGAGTTCACGCGCCTCGGGTACTTCGGTGCGCGGGTGGACGGGATCGCTGCCGCCACCTCCACCACCAAGCGGATGATCTACTACTGCTTCGGTAGCAAGGACGGCCTCTTCCGGGCATGCCTCCAGGCTGCGCTCGGGGGGATCCGCGCCTACGAGCAGGAGATGCACCTCGCGGACCTTCCGCCGCGTGAGGCGATCGCCGCCTACGTGAAGGGGACGATCCTCTACCACGAGGCCCACCCCGAGGTGGCGCGGCTCGTGCGCGAGGAGAACATCGTGGGCGCCATGCACGTGGACGATCAGGACCAGCCGGCGAACCGCCCGATCGTGGTGACCCTCGAGGAGGTCCTCGCCCGCGGGCGTGAGAGCGGGGAGCTGCGCTCCGATGTGACCGCGATCCAGGTCCACGTGGCGGTGACGTCACTCTCCAACTTCCGGATCACGAACGCAGCCACGATCGAGTCGATCTTCGGCCACGACATGCGCGATCCGGAGCGCCTCGAGTCCGATCTGGGCCACTTCGTGGACATGATCCTGGGATGGCTGACCCGTCAGCCGAGCTGACCCCCACCCACACTGGCCCGGCGTGGTCCGCTACAGCCCTGACTCCAGCAGGTTCAGGATCGGGCGCAGCTCCTCCACCGGAACCTGCCCCGGCGCGGAGGGCCGCCCCACCATCGCGAACGTGGCGCACGAACCCACCACCGGGGCCGCCATCCGGCTGAGGGCCCCCCGGCCTCCCATGGACATGGTGAGCAGCGGCGTCTCCGGGTGCGCCCGCCCCATCTCCCACGTGGCCTGCAGCAGCGCGAGGACATCCCCCACGTCCGTGGGCATGACCGCCACCTTCGCCACGTCGAAGCCGCGCTCCCGCATCTCGGTGAGGGTCGCCACGATCTGTTCCACCGGTGGCGTGGAGTGGAAGTCGTGCCAACTCCCGACGACGGGGACGCCGGCGGCTCGCGCCGCCTCCTGGACCGCGTCCCCCGCCTCCCGTCCGTAGCGCAGTTCCACATCGACGGCGTCGGCCAGTCCCGCCTCAATCACCGCGGTGGTGGTGGCCACGTACTGCTCGGCCCTGACCTCCTGCTCGCCGCCCTCCCCGGAGGTCCGGATGGTGAAGAGGATCGGCCGGCCTCCGGCGGCACGGACCACGTCGCGCCCCACCGCCACCACGGCATCGGGGTCGGTGACCGCATCGAGGAAATCGGCCCTCCACTCGATGATGTCGAACTCGTGGGCCGCGAGTGCCTCCACCTGGGCCACCAGTTCGGCGGCGTCGCGGCCCGTGACGGGGACGATCACCTTGGTGCGGCCCTCACCGAGGACCACGGACTTGAGGGTGACGGCGGCCATGGGGTTCCTCTCGATCAGGGGAGTGGTCAGCGGAAGGTGCGGGAGACGTCGTCGTAGGCGGACTGCAGGAGTTCCTCGGAAGGTGCGACGACGATGCCAGCCCGGGCCACGTCGTCGAGAATGACGAAACGGAGGGCGCCGGAACGGGACTTCTTGTCATGGCCCATGAAACGGCGCAGTTCGGGCCAGGCGTCCGGCGCGTAGGTGAGGGGGAAGCCGAGGCGGGCGAGGAGGGTGCGGTGGCGCTCGACGAGGGCGCGGGGGGCGCGGCCGAGGCGGTGGCTGAGGCTCGCGGCGAAGAGCATGCCGACGGCGATCGCGTCGCCGTGGCTCCACTCGTAGTGGGAGTGGCGCTCGATGGCGTGGCCGAGCGTGTGGCCGTAGTTGAGGCGCTCGCGGCCCACGCGATTGCCCTCGGAGGTCTCCTCGAGGGGGTCGGCGCTGACCACGCTGGCCTTGATGCGGATGGAACGGGCGATCCCCTCCACGAGTTCGGGGCTGCCCGGATCCAGCATGGCGTCCGTGTGGACCTCGAAGAGCTGCAGGGTGCGGGCGTCCGCAACGAAGCCGTGCTTGACCATCTCGGCGAGGCCGCTGCGAAGGAGGTCTGGCGGTGTGTGGGTGAGGTAGTCCATATCGCACAGCACGGCGGAGGGCTGCCAGAACGTGCCCACGAGGTTGGAGCCCTCGGAGATGTTGATGCCGGTCTTGCCGCCGATCGCGGTGTCCACCATGGCCTGGAGGGTGGTGGGGACGCTGACCTGATCGATGCCCCTCATCCACGTGGCGGCCACGAATCCCGCCACCTCCATCACCGCGCTGCCGCCGAGGCCCACGATGGCGTCATCGCGGGTGAAGCCGTGGGCGGCCAGCTCACCCCATACGGACTCGAGGACGCGGACGGTCTTGGCCGCCTCGCCCTCGGGGATCTCGATGAGTGTTTTGTCCGAGGTGAGGGTGGCGGCGATGTGGGTGGCGGCTTCGCGTTGGGACTGCGGATGGATGATTGCGATCTTGTGGCGTCCCTCGAGGGTCTGGGCGAGTTCGCGCGAGACGCCCCAGCCGACCCGTACCTCGTAGGGCTTGCCGGTGCTCACCGGGATGACCTCGCCCATGAAGACACCCGGTTCGAAGCCGTGGGCGTGGGCGGCCACCGCGTCCACCACGGAGTCCACGCCGGAGGCGTCCGTGTCCACGGCGAGGCTGGCGAGTGCGCCGTAGGTTCCCGAGCGGTCCGCGAGCATGCGGCGGAGGCGGACCACCACGTCCTGGCCCGCGAGCAGTGGGCGGCCCTGGTCGTTGCCGATGCGGCGTGCGGCGCTCTCCGGTTCCACGCGGAGCCAGATCACCGGGTGGCCGGTGAGCGCCTGTGCGACCGCGGTGGTCATGGGCGCGCCGCCCCCGAGGCTCAGGATGCCGGGCTCCTGGAGGAGTTCGATCGTGAGATCGCGCTCGAGCGTGCGGAAGTGGGGTTCACCGTCCGTCTCGAAGATCTCCGTGATGGAGCGGCCCTCACGGCGCTCGATCTCGCGGTCCACATCGTGGTGCGGCATGCCGAGCCTCTGGGCCAGCAGGGGGCCGACCGTGGACTTGCCGGCCCCGGAGAGGCCGATGAGCGCGATCGCCTTCACGGTGCGGGCCTTCCGGCGTGTGTGATCCCCGCGTGCATCCGTGCAGCCTAGTGGAGGAGGAATGTGTGCTGCCGGTGCGTCCGGAGGGTGGCGGGCGGGTTGGTGTGGCGGGGTGCGGGCTGGGCCGGGAGCCGTCCGTGCCGTCCCGCGCCGTGTGCCGTGCCGCGCCCCGTTAGGCCGCACCGCGTGCCGCGCCCGCCCGCGCCGCGCGCCGTCCATCCCGCGTACCGCGCCCCGCCCACGCCGGGTATTGCCGGGCCGCCCCCGTAGGGCCACCCTGCGTGCCGTTCATCCCGTCTGCCGTGCCCGCCCGCGCCGGGGAGTTTGCCGATTTTGTGAGAGGTCGGCGCTGTGGAGGGGCACCTCTCACAAAGTCGGCGGGATTTTCGTTACCAGAGGGACGGGTGTGTACCTCTGTGACTGGTGGGGTGCCGATCTTGTGAGAGGTGGGCGCTGTGGAGGGGCACCTCTCACAAAATCGGCAAGATGAGCCGCGATGGGGCGGGGAATCTGGCCAAGACGACGCGGCGGAACCGGCGGTTGGCCGGAACGTGTGGCGTGGGCGGCTGCGGCGATCGGGGTGCGGACTAGGACTTGTCCTTGTCCTTGTCCTTG
>JAUNRP010000002.1 GCA_030544165.1 bacterium | reverse complement strand
CTGGGGGTCAAGGGGTCGTGGGTTCAAATCCCGCCAGCCCGACAAATTGCCTGGTCATTACCAATGCTATGACCAGGCTTTGTCATCTCCGGGGCCCGAGCGGAGGGCCCGGGGAGCTCGACCCAGAGCGTGGGTGAGCCCTCAAGCCCTGAGCGGGGGCCCGGGGTGCTCGGCCCTGAGCTTCGGAGAGCCCTTAGGCTGCGGCTTCCTTGCGCGAGGCCCGCGCCAACCGTTCGACGAGGTCGTCCGGAATCGGCTTGTGTGGCGGAAAGGTGACCCCGGTCTTCGTTGCCTTGAGGCCGGCGGCGGCGATCTCGTCGGCAAACTCTCTGATGGCTCCTGGGAGGCAATACAGCCCGCACTGCTTGCTGAAGGCCGCGTAGCTGGCGATGACCGAATCGCCGATCTTGAAGCCCGGCATGTTGTACGCCACGATCTCCTCTGCGTCCGGCAGGGCGTGCGCCAGACCTGCGCGTAAACGTTCCAGCACGGGGCGGAACGCCTCGGGCGCTGCGGCGATGTAGGCATCGTGATCGGCGACTTGTGTCATTGCTAGGTCTCCCCTCGATCGTTCATCGAGTCCTGGTGCACCAATTCTGCATCAGCGGCGGACGGGGCCCCGCCGAGACGACGGATCAGCGAAACTGAGCAACCACTCCGCGCAGGCGACAGTCGACCTTGACCCGCGGGAACTCCAACCGGCGCTGGCGCTTCTCATCAGCCCACCATCGCCCAGGGGGGCGGCGGGCCTGGGTTGTCGAAGTCGGGCCAGAGGGGACGCGGCTCGCTCGGCCCGCGTGGGTCCGACGGCGAACTCTCGTCACCGAGTTGTCGTTCAGTGGGCGACGGCTCGGGTTCTCCCGGGTCCGACGACGACTGGCGTTCTCGGCCACCACCCAGTGGCTTGGGCTCTCCGGGATCCGACGATGAATCTGGCTCTGGCCAGCCAGTCAGCGGTTCAAGTTCTCCCACGGCTGCGAGCACCTCGGGTTCTCGCAGGGGAGTCAGCGGCTCGGGAGCAGTGGGTGCCGCGCTCGCCAAACCTCGCCCTGGATCGAGCGGTTCCAATCCCTTCGGCCGGGTGAATTCGGGCAGCCCATCGGCACCGATCCGGACCGTCCAACGATTCGGATGCGATCTGGAGTGGAAGCGCGGCGGTTCCACGATCCCGTGATGGTGGGGGCAGAGCAGCACCAGGTTGGTGAGGGCCGTGGGCCCTCCATTCCACCAGGGAACGATGTGGTGGGCCTCGCACCGGGCCGCACGTGCGTCACAGCTCGGGAAGGCGCATCCGCCGTCGCGCAGTACCAGTGCCCTGCGGATCTTGGGGGACACCAACCGCGCGCTCATCCCCAGATCGAGCACCTCAGATCCGGTCCCCAACACCGCTGGCACCAACTCCGCATCGCAGATGAGGCGCCGAAGTTCACCCGGGCTGATCTCTGCGCCGGACTCGAGGAGGCCTGCCTGCTCGCCGAGCAAACGGAGATCGGCCTCGCGCATCGTCACATGGACCCGTGGTATCTCACCGCCAAGCTGGGGGAGGCGTGAGTCTGACTGCCCGTTTGCTGCAGCGTGCTGCGCCACGAGGTCCGTCAGTGCGTCCGCCTGCCGCTGGGAGGTGGTGGTGTACTCGTCATTGCCGTTCCGACGGGCCGTGCGCCGCCGGGATTCCACGTACGCCTCGATGAGCTTCTGGAAGCCCTCTGCCTCAAGGTAGGGCAGCGAGCCACGGAACGTGATCGAGCCGTCCCCATCGTCGTCGAAGCGCAGGGACCGATTACGGACAGCGCGCCGACGCTGCTCCTCAAGCCGCTGCATCTCCGCCTCACGGGTGTCCTCCGTCTCTGGCCGGGCGGCCTCGAGCGCTGCCTTCCGGAGGCGCGGAATGCCCGCAGCAGGAGTTGTTGCTGCCTTGTTGAGGAGGAACTCCTCGGCGGTTTCCTTCTGCTCAGCGGTCAGATCGCGTGGCAACTCTCGGAGCAGCTTGGTGATCGCGGCAGCCTGCCCCGTGCCGATCTCGCCCGAGAGGGTGGCGCGCTGAACAGCCTTACGTGAAGCAACATCCTTCGCGCGGAGGACTGCTGTGGTGGCCTCCTTGGATGAGGTCCTCCCGTCCTGGGCCATGTACGTGGTGGTGGGAGTACCGGCCACCACGGTGGAGGATCCAGCGCGATCCGCCTCCGCCACCAAGGTTGTGAGCAGACCATCCATCCGGCGGACGGCGTCTCTCGCCACGGAGAGCCACTCCAAACGCTCCGCGTGCGTGGCATTCCTCCGAGAGCCGTGATCCACCGCGGCCAGGGCAGCCACCACCACCGAGAGAACCTCTCCCGTGGATCGTAGATTCACCTGCCCCGACGTCATGTACCAATTTTAGTCGTCATCACAGCGTCGAACAAGTGTTCTATGAAGGATACTGTGACTGTTATCAAATCGTTATATTCGTGGAGTGGCAGAGAGGCGCTGACGATTGGAAGGGAGTGGGAACGGCAACGGTGGAAGAGCTCGAGGGCAATGGTGCCGCTGCGGCGATCATCCAAGGACGACGGGACCGGCAATGGCGGGAAAGAGGAGGCGGGAATAGGGGCGCGGCGCGGACAGAGCCAGACCCCCCGAGCCGCCACCTCGACACCCCGCCACGTAGGCTGGCCAGATGACCTTCGCCCAGGCCGTCCCCGAGCTCTCGCTCGCCTGGCGCGCGCAACCGCCCCCCAACCCCGAGCTCGCCGTCCTCAACGAACCCCTCGCCGCAGAGCTCGGCCTGGACCCGGACCACCTCCGCACTCCAGACGGCATCCACTGGCTCACCGGCGCCAGCCCCGAATCCGAAACCTTCGCCCACGCCTACTCCGGCCACCAGTTCGGCCACTACAGCCCCCGCCTCGGCGACGGCCGCGCCCTCCTCCTCGAGGAACGCCGAGACACCACCGGCACCCTCCGCGACCTCCATCTCAAGGGCTCCGGCCCCACCCCCTTCTCCCGCGGCGGCGACGGCAAAGCCGTCCTCGCCCCCATGCTCCGAGAATTCCTCGTGGGCGAGTTCCTCCACGCCGCGTCCATCCCCTCCACCCGCGCCCTCGCCGTCCTCACCACCGGCGAACCCGTCTGGCGCGACGGCGGTCCCCAACCCGGCGCCCTCCTCGTCCGCGTCGCCACCGGCCTCATCCGCGTGGGCACCTTCCAATTCGCCGCCACCCGCGGCCCAGACGTCCTGCGCCGCCTCGCTGACTACGCCATCTCCCGTCACGTCCCCTCAATTTCCGACGACGACGCCCCCTACCTTGGTCTGTTCCGTCACGTGTGCCGGGCGCAGGCGTCCCTGATCGCCGACTGGATGTCGATCGGCTTCGTACATGGCGTGATGAACACGGACAACATGGTGATCGCGGGGGAGTCGATGGACTTCGGACCCTGCGCCTTCCTCGATGCCTTCGACACCCGCGCCGTCTTCTCCTCCATCGACCACGCCGGCCGCTATGCCTACGGCAACCAGCCCGCGATCGCCCAGTGGAACCTCGCCCGGTTCGGAGAGACCCTGCTTCCCCTGATCGCGGAGGATCCCCAGGACGCTGTTGAACCGGTAACCGAACTCCTGAACGAGTTCGCCGCCGACTACGAGCGCGAGATCGGCCACCGCATGGCCGCCAAGCTCGGTCTCCCGAGCCCGAATCCGGAGCTCACGAGCGAATGCCTCACCCTCCTCCAGCGCCACCGCATCGACTACACCCTCTTCTTCCGCGCCCTCGCCGCCGGCACTGCGGCGGACCTCTTCCCAGAGGACTCCGGCTTCCCCCAGTGGCACGAACGCTGGAGTGCCACAATCGGAGACCCCGCCCGCGCCGCAACAGAGATGAACACGGTCAATCCGATCTACATCCCGCGCAACCACATCGTCGAGGACACGCTCGCGGCCGCCACCACCGGGGATCTCACCCCACTGAACCGGCTGGTCACCGCGCTACGGAACCCGTTCACGGACCAGCCCGGCATGGAGGACCTGACCCAGCCGCCGCCGTCGGGGTGCCCGCCGCACGTGACCTTCTGCGGCACCTGACGCCCTGCGGCACGTAAGGTTCCGCCACCCGTGAGGTCCGGCCACACCCAACGTCCCGCCGCCCGTGACGTCCCACCTCACGTGCCGCCCAGCGGCACCTGACCACCCCGATTCGGCGGCACACTCACCCGGCACCTAGAGTGGGGCACCGTGGCACGAGGCAAGCGCGGCAGGCGCCGCATCCGCGAGGGGGACGGCAGCCCCCTCAAGCCCCTGCGCTGGTGGCAGCTCGCCTACCGCTCGCTGTTCTCCCTGGAGATCCCCGCCGAGGACGGCAGCACCCATACGTACACCGTAGATATCGACTACCTGGACTGGGACGGCCGCCTCTACCGCGATGGCATCCAGCACGCCGTGGCCACGCTGCCCGCCACGTTCCCCGTGGAGGGCGGGGGGATCGAGGTGGCCCTCAGCACGTTCGGCACCAGGCGCGTCCACTACGTGCTGACAAGCGGGGAGGAGCACCAGCTCCAGCCCCACCCGAAATCGGCGGAGGGGCGCCGCGCCTCATTCGACCGCCGCCACCCGCTCGCGAGCCGGCTGATCGGCTGGGCGGCGATCGCGATCCTGATCCTCGGCCTCGTGGTTCTCGCGCCCCAGCTCCTGGAGGTCATCACCCGGATGGACTGGGTGGCCGAGAACATCGGCACCTTCACCTCACCGATCCAACTCAATCCCGCCCTCAACACGGCCCTCACGGCCGCCTCGGTGGCCGCCGGCATCGAGCGGGCGCTCATGTTCCGCAACCACTGGCTGCTGGATGCTGACACGTGGTGGCTGGACCTCTGAGCTGCTCCTACAACTCGCGCCGCCGGAACACCACCAGCCCCAGCAGGAGCACCGCTCCGGCCACCACCACGCCGCCCACCAGCGGCCACACCGGAACAGACGCCCCCGCAGCCGCACGCCCCACCGCGTCCGCGAGGCCGGCGGGGGAGTAGGACCGCGCCGGACCCCACATCCCCGCGATCCCCAATAGCACGTGCACGCCGAACCCGATTCCGAGCGCGGCCACGGTGCTGGAGACCGCACACGCCGCCGCAACGGTCACCGCGATCAGCACGAGCGCGAGCACGAACCACACGCCAACCGCGGTCCACAGCGGAAGGAGGTCCACGCCGTCGAAGAGGAGGAGCGTGACCACCGATCCGAGTCCCGTTCCCACGGCTGCCGCCACCGCCGTCATCACGACGACGCAGCTCACCTTGGCGAGCACGAACGCGGGCCGCGTCAGGGGCTTGGTCAGGGGCAGGACGTGGGTGCCGCGCGCCACCTCGCCCGCGATGGAGGCCGCCGCGATCCCGAGTACCACCAGCATGAGGAGCTGGGTGAGGTCCCCGGTCCACTGGGCCGCGGCGTCGAGGTGGGTGGGTTCGGGGAGTTGGACGGGCAACTGATCGCCCAGCACACTCGCGAGGATCTCCGGCGTGAACCGTGAGATCACCGGATCCACGATCCCGAAGAACGCGAACACCCCGAGGAGTGCCCAGATGCGCCACGTGCGCACGAACTCGCGGAACTCCTTGGCCAGCATGGGTCCGTAGCCGGTCATCGGGGCGCCCCCTGGCGGGAGACGAGTTCCACGAACACGTCCTCGAGGGAGGCCTCCACGGGCTCCAGGCGCCGCAGCGCCCAGCCCCGCCCCGCCACCACCGCGGGGATCCGGTGTGCCGCAGCGGCCGGATCGTTCACCGCCAGCAGTATCCCGGCCTCGCGGGTATGGGAGGGCGGCTCCGCCTCGACCCCCACCAGCCATGCCTCCCCAGCGAACGCCTCGCGCACCTCCGCCTCATCCGCGCCCGTGACCAGCCGGACCTGCTGGGCCCCGCCGTAGCGTTGCCGCAGCTCAGACGTGGCGCCGCTGGCCACCACCCGTCCACGGTCCAGGACGGCCACCCGATCGCACACCCGCTCCACATCACCCAGTGCGTGGGTGGAGAAGAACACGGTTGCCCTCCCGGCCAGCGTGGAGATCAGCTCGAGCGTCTCGTGGCGGCCCACCGGATCGAGCGCGGAGGTGGGCTCGTCCAGGATCAGAAGTTCGGGGGAGTGGAGGAGCGCCTGGGCGATCCCGAGGCGCTGCTTCATGCCGCGAGAAAACCCGCCCACCTGGGATGTCACGCCGGTCAGCCCCACGAGGTCCAGCAGCATGGGTGCCCGTTTCCTCGCGACCGCAGCATCCATCCCGTACAGCGAGGCCGCGAAATCGAGCACCTCACCCGTCCGCATCCACGAGTGGAACGTGGGCACGTCCGGGAGGAATCCCACCCGGGACCGAACGGAGACGGGGTCCGCCAGTACGTCCTCGCCCAGCATCTGGGCCGAGCCCGCGTCCGCGTGTCCGAGCCCCAGCAGGATCCGGATGGCGGTGGTCTTGCCCGCCCCGTTCGGCCCGAGGAACCCGAACACGCTCCCGCGCGGCACCTCAAAGCTCAGGCCGTCCAGCGCCCGGGTCTGTCCGTACTGCTTCACCAGCCCGTCGACGGCGATCGCTGGCGTGGTCACGTGCCGTCCCGTCCGTAGAGCTCGTCGACCGTCCGGCGGGCGGCGGTGGGTGCCGGTCCGGCGGTGGGTGCCGGCGACGCGTCACGGGCGGGCGCCGCGGTGGGTGAGTGACCGGGGGCGGGTGAGATCGAGGCGGTGGGCGCGGGCGCGAGCCCCGCGGCGGGTGAGGTTCCGCTGGAAGGCGAGTGACCGCCGTCGGGAGACTGCGACCACCCGCCAGACTCACGCGGATCCCGAGCCGCGAGAGGCCGGCGCCCCGCGAACAGAAACGCCACCGGCCCGATCACCTGCACGAGGAGGCTGATCAGGATCCACACGGGCCTGGGCGCGGTGAGTTGCTCCTGCGCGGTGTTGAGTGCCCGCATGACGGCCAGCGTGGCCAGGATCAGGTGGAGGAGGATCCAGATCCCGAGCAGTACGAGGACCCAGAGGGGGAGGTCGAGGAGTTGCTCCACGATGTTCGCGGGCTGAGTGGCGGCCCCCATTACAAATCCCCGTCCTGGCGCGCCACCGAGACACCCTCACGGGCCCACGCGGCTCGCAGCGCAGACTTCACGGGGAGGTATCCGAGCGCCAGGTTCGCCGCGAGCCCGCCGAGGACCCCGGCCCGCACGATCCACACGCCGTTCGGCCGCACCGTCTCCTGGACGCTCAGCCCGGTGGAGATGAGGGAGAGCGCGCCCGCGAGCGCGGGCATCATCAGCCGGGTGCCGCTCGGGATGCGCTCATCGCGGGAGCCCGCCAGCAACCCGGCGCTTGCCGCCGCCACCACATACGAACCAACCACCGCGCGCCCGCCAGCCCCCTGGCGCCCGCGCGAACCCCGCTGGGCCATGACGGTTCCGTGGTGGGCCACCGCTGCGGCGAGCCCCACACCGGTGGCAACGGTGGCCATCGTGCGCGCCGTGTCCGCGTGCTCCGTGGTAGCCGCGTCCAGGACCTCCGCATCGATGTCATCGGGCCGAAGCAGCCCAAGCCTTGCCGCCACGGCGCCCATGTTGATGTCCCAGCCGAGCCCGATGGCCCGGGGCACCAGCAGGCGGGAGTCCGCGGGGTTGAAGGTGCCCGCCATCCGCCGGCCCACCCCTGAGAGCACGCCGGCAGCCCCCTGCCCCAGCGACCGCGGGGCATCCGTGGTGCCGAACTCGGCATCCAGCGCTGCCGCGTACTCGGCGGGGGAGCCCAGGGCCTCCTCGGGCTGGGTGCCGGCGCCCTCAAACTCAGCAATCAGATCGCCCAGGTCCGCGAGCGCACGGCCGCGCTTCGGCCCGCTCATCTTCAGGTGGCGCTCCACCTCGGCCTGGAACTCGGTCAGGGTGGCTGCTGGGGGTGCGGGGGTCATCGGGTCTCCTTCAGTAGTCCGGCCACGGTGGCGGCGAGCGTCTCCCACGCCCCGCGGTACTCCTCGAGCCGCGCGCGCCCGGCCGGGGAGAGCGCGTAGTACTTGCGTGGCGGGCCCATGGTGGACTCCTGCCACGTGGTCTCCACGAGCCCGGAGTTCTTCAGGCGCGTGAGGAGCGGGTACACGGTGCCGCTCGAGGCCTCGAGCCCCGCCCGGTCGGCCAGCGCCTCCACGATCTCGACGCCATAGCGTGCCTCCGCGTGGAGGAGGGCCAGCACCGCGAGCTCGAGAGAGCCGCGCCGCAACTGGATGAGTGAGTCTGCCATGAGAAGCATGTTACGCCAAGTAGTAGGTAATGCCAACTACCGGGCGTCACCAGTATCGTGGTCTATGCTGGCCGCTGGCATCACGAGAGGGAGCCGATGATCCGGAGATTCACAGCAGCAGCCCTGACCCTTGCCGCAGCCGCAGGGCTCGCCGCATGCGGGTCGGCCACCCCCGCAGATGGCCTCCAGGTGGGGCAGTGCTTCACCGAGGAGGCGCTGGGCGCCGGAGTGGAGGTCACCGAGATCGAGACCGTGGAGTGCACGCAGCCCCACGAGCACGAGGTCTACGCCACCCCCGCCCTCGAGTTCGACGCGTGGCCGGGCGAGGGCCAGATCAACACCGCCGCCCTCGAGGCGTGCATCGCGGAGTTCGAGGGATACGTGGGCTCGCCCTACGAGACCTCCACCGTCTTCGCGTGGGCGCTCCTCCCGTCCGAGGAGGGCTGGGCGTCCGGGGACACCTCGGCCGCCTGTATCGCCGAGACGGAGACCCGCTCCTCCAGCGTCGAGGGATCCGGAGAGTAGCTCAGGACAGCAGGCGCGCCTTGGCGAGCGAGTACTCCTCGTCCGTCAGGGAACCCTCCCGGTGCAGCCGGTCGAGCCTCTCGAGCTCGTCCATCAGTCCCGCCGCGGTATCCGTCTCCACCGTGCCCGACGACGAACCCTCGCCCTCGTAGGGACGCTCACCATGGGTGCTCGGTGGGCCCGCAGGTGCTTCGGGTTCGCTGAGGGGGGAGCGTGCGGCGTCGAGACCGCCGTCGATCGCGCCCTCGAGGGCCGCCGTGATCTTGCGGAGCCCCACCATGAAGCCGGAGCCCACGGCGCGTCCGGTATCGCGGGCGGTCGCCTTCGCGTCGTCGCCGATCGGCAGCTTGTCCACCAACGAGTCGTACGTTGCTGGGACCTTGGGGTTGTGCTGGAACTGGGCCAGGGCGTCGTCGAGTCTGCTCACCGAACCATGGTGACACGCGCGCGGGAAGCCCGCCCGGCGGGGGAGGCGGACGCGCCACACCCCGACCAGGGGGTGAAGTGCGGCGGTTTCGGCGGATGAGAGAATGGGGAGGAATCGTGGAGGGAGGGTCGTGGAAGAGTCGCATCGGATCTGGACCATCCCCAACGTCATCTCGTTCCTCCGCCTCGCCCTGATCCCCGTCTTCGGCTACCTCATCCTCGCCGGGCACGATGTGGCAGCGGTCCTGGTGCTGGTGGTGGCCGGGGCCACCGACTGGTTGGATGGCGCACTGGCGCGCCGCCTCGGGCAGGTCACGGTGCTCGGCCGTGTGCTCGATCCGATCGCGGACCGGCTCTACATCCTCGTCACCCTGATCGGGCTCGCCGTGCGGGACTTCATCCCGTGGTGGCTCCTGGCGGTGATCCTCGCCCGCGAACTGGTGATCGTGGTGGCACAGACCTTCCTGAAGGCCCACGGCTTCGGGTACTTCCAGGTCCACATCGCCGGCAAGGCGGCCACCTTCGCCCTCATGTACGCGTTCCCCCTCCTGCTCCTCGGATCGCTCGGCGGCACGTTCGGATACGTGGCCACGGTGACGGGATGGGCGTTCGCGCTGTGGGGCGTGGGCCTCTACTGGATCGCTGCGGGGATCTACGTGGGCCAGGCCGTCCGGGCGCTGCGGCCGGTGGCGGCATGAGCCCCCGCTCGGAGGACCGCTCCCTCCTGGACCTGGAGCGCCGCGAACTCGATCGCCGGCTGGGCGCGGGGGAGGAGGCCGCCCACCTCGCCACCCTGGCTGGATCGGGGACCCAGGGGGTGCTCCGGCGCCTGCTGGAGAACCCGATCGACGAGGGGTATGGCAGGAGTGCGCCGGTGCACGAGCCGAGCCTGCTCGGGAAGGTGATCTCGGTCCTCCTGATCGCCGCCCTCACGATCGTCTCCGTCTGGGCCGCACGCGAGATGCAGCGGGTGCGCGCCGGCAACCAGGCCATCAACCAGCACATCATCTCCGAGGTGCAGTTCCGCGGAGAGAGCCGCGTCCGCCTCGAGGAACAGATCTCCGAGTTGAACTCCCAGATCGCCGAACAACAGGACCTCCTCGCTCCGGTGCCCCAGGACGAGGTGGACTACCTGCGCCTCCTCGGTGCCGCCGTGGGCAGCATGCCGGTGGAGGGGGCCGGGGTGGTGATCGAGCTCGACGATTCCGCGGTGACGGACCCGGTTGGACGGGTTCGCGATTTCGACCTCCAGGTGGTCACCAACGCGCTGTGGTCCCTCGGGGCCGAGGCGATCGCGATCAACGGGGAGCGGCTCTCCGGCACCTCGGCGCTGCGGACCGCCGGGCAGGCGATCCTGGTCAACCTCGTGCCGCTCACCCCGCCGTACCGGATCGAGGTGATCGGAAACCCGACCGACCTGCAGGTGGGCCTCTCGCGGACGCGTGCCTCGGGGCACCTCGCGATGCTCCGGGACAACTACGGGGTTGCGGTGGCGATCACGCTCGCCGATGAACTCTCGCTTGCGGGCGGTTCGGCGGCCATCTCGCGTGGTGTTGCGGTACCGATCGAAACGGATGACCACGGTAATCTCGTGAGGTGAGGAGGCTGGAACTGTGATCGTTGTGATTGGCGTGGCGCTCGGCGTGGTGCTGGGCATCCTGACCCAACCCACGATCCCGCCGACCCTCCAGCCCTACCTCCCCATCGCGGTGGTGGCCGCGCTCGATGCGATGTCCGGTGCCCTGCGCGCCCACCTGGACGGGGTGTTCTCGGACCGGGTCTTCATCTCCTCCTTCTTCTTCAACGTGTTGATCGCAGCGTTCATCGTCTTCCTCGGAGACCAGTTGGGAGTGGGCTCCCAGATGACCACGGCGGTGGTGGTGGTGCTCGGGATCCGCATCTTCGCGAACGCTGCGGCGGTGCGCCGCCACATCTTCAAGGCATGAGCGCCTCCGGCCGGAGAGGCGCACGTGGGGTGGGTGCCCGCGTGGTGGTGGCCCTCCTGTGCGGGATCGTGGGCTTTGCCGTGGTCACCCAGGTACGCCAGGAACCCACGGACAGCCTCGCGGGACTCCGGCAGGGCGAACTGGTCCGGATCCTGGACGAGCTCACCACGCGCGTGGACGAACTCTCCGCCGAACGCGACACCCTCCGGGGCGAACTCGCCAGCCTCCGCAGCGGCGTCACCTCCCACACGGCCGCGATCGAGGCCTCCGAGGTGAGGCTCCAGAACCTCTCCATCCAGGCGGGCGTGATCCCGGTTCACGGCCCCGGCCTCACCCTCACGATCGAGGATCCGGATGGGCGCCTGAGCGCCCAGAGCTTCGTCTCCCTCCTCGAGGAACTGCGCAACGCCGGGGCGGAGGCGGTGGAACTCAACTCCGTTCGGCTGGGCATGGACACCTGGTTCGTGGACGAGTCCGGCAAGGTGGCCGTCGACAACCAGGCGATCACGGATCCGTACACCGTACATGCGATCGGGAACGCGTCCACCATGAGCGTCGCCCTCGAGATGCCGGGTGGTGTCCTCTCGGCTTTCCGCACCGCCGGCGCCACCACCAGCATCGATGAGAGGGAGGACATCGAGATCCGCTCCGTCCGTGTCCTCAGGGCGCTCGAACACTCCACCGTGGCGGAGTGATTCGGGGGTCCACGGCCGTGCATCGGACCTCGATAGCAGGCTAAGGTTGAGGTCAGTCGACGTCAGGAGATCGAGATGTCCCAGCAGGACCGCGAGCAGGCCCCCCAGACCGCTGTTTTCGGCGCCATCGGCACCGAGCCGGAGGCCGATGAGTACGCGCGCGCGTCCCTTGGGCAGGCCGATCAGGCCGCGGTGGAGGCACTTCCGCCGTCTTCCGCTCTCCTGATCGTCCAGCGCGGCCCCAACCAGGGGGCCCGCTTCCTCCTGGACGCTCCCCGCACCACGGCGGGCCGGCACCCGAATTCGGACATCTTCCTCGATGACGTCACCGTCTCCCGCAAGCATGCCGAGTTCATCGCCGAGGACGGTGGGTACCTCGTGAGGGACGTCGGCTCCCTGAACGGCACCTACGTGAACCGCGAGCGCGTGGATTCCGCGGTGCTCCGCGCGGGCGACGAGGTCCAGGTGGGAAAATACCGCCTCACCTACCACCCCTCGCCCCGCCGCGGGCAGGGCGAAGCGCAGGTTCCTGAGCAGTGAGTTCGACCGGCCCGGCCAGGCGCGCGGCCGAGCCCCACTCCCAGCCCACCCCGTGGCCCCCGGACGCGTCCCGGAGGGCCACCATGACGATCGGATCCGTGCTCTCGCTCCTGCAGGCGGAGTTCCCGGCGGTGACCGTCTCCAAGCTGCGCTTCCTCGAGGACCAGGGCCTCGTCTCTCCCACCCGGACGGGCTCGGGGTACCGCAAGTACTCCCAGGCGGATGTGGAACGGCTGCGCTACACCCTCACCCAGCAACGGGACAACTTCCTGCCGCTCCGGGTCATCCGCGAGAACCTCGAGGAACTCGATGCCGGCCGCACCGTGGAGGTCTCACGTCCGGCCCGGATGGTGGCCGTGGACGGCAACCTGGTGGCACCGGCACGGGGAGCCAGGGTGACGGCGCGCGAGCTCTCCGAGCTGACCGGCGCGAGCCTCAAGGAGATCGACGACATCGTGGTCTCGGGGCTGCTCACCCCTGATGCCCGCGGACGCTTCACCGCTCGGGCGGTCTCTGTGGTCCAGCTCGCCGCGGTCCTCTCCCAGAGGGGGATTGCCCCCCGCAACCTGCGATCCATGCGCTCGAACGCGGAGAACACCGGAAACCTCGTGGAACAGGTGGTCGCGCCCGGACGCACCCAGCACACCGCCGTGGCACGTGAACGTTCAGCCGCCGATGCGGCCGAGCTCGCGGAGGTGGCCTCGCGCCTCTACGCCGAGCTGCTCCGGATCTCCGTGGACGAGTCCTCCTGAACCTCGATCAGAGGTTGAGACATGATCGTGATTTCTGCGTGTCGGCGTGTCCGGAGCCACCGGTGCCACCCGTGCCCTAGCGTGGTCATCGAGCGAGTCGGTAGGCTGGCATCTGGCGAAGCGAGAACTGAGTGGAGAGCGCGATGAGCACGGACGCTGCGGCGATGCCCGGACGTGGGCAGGGCATGCTCTTTGGCGACACACTCGCAGAGATCGATGAGGAGACCGGCTACCGCGGCCCCACCGCCTGCGCCGCCGCCGGAATCACCTACCGCCAGCTCGACTACTGGGCGCGCACCGGCCTCGTTGAGCCTTCCGTGCGCGGAGCCACGGGATCCGGCACGCAGCGCCTCTACTCCTTCCGGGACATCCTGGTCCTCAAGGTGGTCAAGCGGCTCCTGGACTCGGGCGTCTCCCTCCAGCAGATCCGTACCGCCATCACCACCCTCAAGCGCCGCGGGGTCGATGACCTCGCCCAGATCACCCTGATGAGTGACGGCGCCTCCGTGTACGAGTGCACCTCCGCAGAAGAGGTGATCGACCTCGTCAACGGTGGCCAGGGAGTGTTCGGCATCGCGGTGGGCCGGGTGTGGCGCGAGGTCGAGGGCACCCTCGCCGAGCTCCCCACCGAGCGTGCCGGCGAGGACGCCCACGATGAACTTGCCGAGCGGCGTGCCGCACGGCGCGCCTCGGGCAGCTGAGGCGGCGCGGGTGGCACACCTGCGATCCCTCCTGTCCTTTGACCGTACTGATCTCGAATTCCTCCTCCTGCTCGCATCCGGGTGGGACCAGGCCGATCTCAGGCCCCGTGCCTTCGCCTCGCGCCGCGTGGGCGTCATCATGGGTGGCGGGGAGCCGGAGCTCGGGATCTCCCTGAGGATCGCCGCCCACGCCACCTCGGTGGAGCTCTTCGAGATCGAGAGCGCACTGGCCCGTGACCTCGGGCGGGGCCGCGAGGCGCTCACCGGGGCAATCGACGCGATCGTGCTCGCCGATCCCCAGGGTGCCCACGTGGGCTGGTACTCGCAGGAGGCCATCCCCGTCATCAACCTCACCGGCCCGTCCGGAGCCCCCCTCGAGGTGGTTGCGCGCCTGCACTCACGGCTCTCGGGCGGCGCGCGCCTCCGGGGCACCACCGTGGTCTGGGAGGGGGCCGGTGCCCCCGCCCTCACCTCATGGGTGGAGGCCACCGGGGACCTTCCCATCCACGTGACGCAGGTGGCGGGCGATGCGAGCATCTCCCGGTCCTTCCTCGCGCGCCTGCGTTCCGAGGGCCAGGTGGGAACGTTCGATCGGGCGTCCCGGCGTCCAGAGGCGGTGGACATCGACGCGCGCGCGCGGTTGAGCGTTCGCAGCCGGGCCTGCGCCATCGCCGCGGCACTCGAGTTCGGACTCCACACGAACCGTTGACGCACCGAGGCGGCGCCGTGTGGCAGGCTTGACCCGTGACACCCCGGCGCCCCCACCCCATCGTGTGGTCGGCCGCCCTCCTCGCCACCCTCGGGCTGCTCCTCCTCACCTACCTGGTCTTCATCCGGTCAGAATCGGGCCAGGTCCTCGATGACGGATTCATGGTGGCCGCCAACGAGGTCCTCGGCACCGAGATCGCCCGGAACGGTGCCCTCGCGTTCCTCGGATACCTGCCCGCCATCTCGGCCGGTATCGCGGTGCTCGCGCTCGTGGTGGCCCTCGCCGTGCGGCGATCCCTCACCGCGCCCATCGTGGCCATCATCATGGCCCTCGGCGCCGCGTCCACCACGCAGATCCTCAAGGCCGCCCTCTCGCGTCCCAACCACGGGGTCTCCGAGGCCACCATGAACTCCTTCCCCTCCGGGCACACCACGGTGGCCGCGGCGGCGATGTTCGCCGCGGTCCTCGTGACCAGCCCCCGGTGGCGTCCGGTGGTCGCCACGCTCGGGGGACTCTTCGCCTCGCTCGCGGCGGCGTCCACCTATGTGCTCGGGTGGCACCGTCCGGCGGACGTGATCGGGGCCGTCCTCGTGGCGGCGGCGTGGACGCTCATCGGTGGGTGGCTGGTCCTGGGCCGCGAGTCCGGCTGGAATGGGTGGAGGCGCGGCGAGCGCGATGCCCCCTCCGGCGTGTGGCTGGGGCTGCCGTGGATTCCCGCCGTCGTCGGGCTGGCAACCGCCGCGGTACTGTGGGCGCTCCTCCTCCGGGACCCGGCGCGAACCCCTGACCAGCTCTCCGCGTGGTACGTGGTGGCAGGGCTGGGACTGGTGCTCGGGAGCACCATGGCGATCTTCGGGGCGATCGGTGCGTTCCTGAGCAACCAGACCCGGCTGGCGGACTAGTGCTCGAATACCTCGCAGGCCTCCTGGGCGTTGTGGGGCGGGCGCTCCGGCTCGAACCCGACGCCCTGGGATCAGAGACGAGTTGGGCGATCCCCCTCGGCGTCATCGTGCTCGCGGTTCTCTCCACCATGGTGGGGGAGGCCATCGTGCTCGCCATCAACAAGGTGCGCGGAGTGCGCCTGGTCTTCACGCTGGTGTACTCGTTCGTGGGGCTCCTGCTCACCTACGCCGCCCTGGCGATCTCCCTGTGGCTCGTGGGGTCCGTGGTGCTCGGGAAGAACCTCGCGTTCGAGCCCCTGATGCAGTCGGTCATGGTCTCCGCGGCGCCGTACGTCTTCGGATTCCTGGTGCTCCTGCCGTACTCGGGACCCCTCGTGGAGCGCATCATCCAACTGTGGAGCTTCGCCTCCCTGTGGGCGATCGTGGTGTTCGAGTTCGGCACCGAGCGGTGGGCCGCCCTCCTCATCTCCGCCGCCGGAACGCTCGGCATGATGCTCGCCTCCCGCACACTCGGACGCCCCCTCGCGTGGTTGCGCGACCGCTCCTGGAGGATCCTCACTCGGGAGCCGCTCATGCTCTCCGCGCAGGAGGTCCTCGACTCCTTCCCCCTCCCGGAGGCGCTGCCTCCCCGGCTCCCCGGGGAGACCCGCGAGGCGGGAGGACTGCCATGACCGTGGCCATGCAGGTCCTCGGAGTGATCGTCCTCCTCCTCGTGATCGCGGGGCTGCTGGCCCCCATGGAGTCGCTCGGATGGTGGGCCCGCGAGGGCCGCGAGGAGACGCGCTCCCTGCACGCCCGCAACCTCCGCGCGTTCCACTCCGAGAACCCGCCGGCAGCCGAGACCCATGAGGACACGGCCTCCTTCCTCGTCTTCTTCTCCGGCATCGGCATCAGCACCCCCGAGAGACTCCCGCTCAAGGAGGCGCCGCTCCTCGAGATCCTGCGGCGCCGCGTGGGTGGGGCCACCGTTATCACGGACGTCTACCCCTATTCACCGCAAAACCGCGGTCTCACCGCCGGGCGGCCCTTCGCGTGGCTGTGGCGCCAACTGACCGCCTTCAAGCAGGCCCGCAAGCACGGAAAGATCTCCTTCCTCATCAACGTGCGCAACGCCTTCCAGTGCTTCGTCTCGATCGACCGGCGCTACGGCCCCGTCTACAACCTGGGCGTGGCCGAACAGATCTGGGAGGCCCTCCTGCGCGCCGGCTACGATCCGGAGAATCCCAAGCCCGTGGTGGTGATCGGATGGAGCGGGGGTGCGCAGATCGCGGTCGGTTCGGCCTGGTACCTCGCCTCCCTCGGCATCCCGGTGCACGTGATCTCGATGGCGGGCATGTTCGGATCCGATCCGGGCCTCGATCGCGTGGAGCACCTCTGGCACCTGTACGGAACGCTGGACAAGGTGCACCGCTGGGGGGTCTACGCCAGCCCCGGCCGGTGGCCCATCGTGCGGAACTCCTCCTGGTTCCGGGCGAGGCGCGACGGCCGCGTCAGCGAGATCGAGATCGGGCCCCTCGCCCATTCGGGGGAGTACAACTACTTTGCCCCCGGACCGCCCATGGCGGATGGTCGCGAGCCGCGCGAGCACACGGTGGACGCCATCATGGCGATCCTGGCCGAGCGCGGGTTCGCCTACGATCGCGAGGTTCCAGCGGGGTAGCGTTGTCTCCATGAACGACGACGTCGCCACCTTCCGTCTGCGCTCCGGCCTCACCATTCCCCGGGTGGGCCTGGGCACCTGGCCACTCACGGGGGACGAGGGGCTCCGGGCCGTCGCCTCGGCCCTCGAGGTGGGCTACCGGCTCCTCGACACCGCGGAGAACTACCGCAACGAGGACGTGGTGGGCCGGGCCGTGCGCGAGAGCGGCCTCCCACGCTCCGAGATCGTGGTGACCACCAAGTTCAACAAGGAGTGGCACTCGGTGGAGGGCGTGCGGGAGATCGTCTCCCGGTCTCTCGAGCTGATGGGCCTCGAACATGTGGACATCCTCCTCATCCACTGGCCCAACCCGGGCCAGGACCGGTACGTGGAGGCGTTCGAGGGCATGCTCGCCGTCCAGGAGGAGGGTCTCACCACCGCGATCGGGACATCGAACTTCCTCCCCACCCACCTGGACGTGCTCGCCGCGGCCGGCTACGTGCCCGAGATCAACCAGATCCAGCTCGATCCGCTGCGCCCGCGCCGCGATGTGGTGGCCTACATGCGGGAGAACGGCATCGTGGGGGAGTGCTGGTCACCACTCGGGAGGGCCTCGGGCGAGCTCCTCGGCCGGCCGGAGCTCGCAACCATCGCCGAGGCCCACTGGGTGACTCCGGCGCAGGTGGTGCTGCGGTGGCAGATCCAGCAGGGGCTCGTCACGATCCCCAAGTCCGCCTCGCCTGAGCGCCAGGCCGAGAACCTGGACGTGTTCTCCTTCGAACTCTCCGAGGAGGAGATGGCGGCGATCCGGACGCTGGAGGACCCGGACGCGGAGATCTCGGACCCCGAGGCCTTCGGCCACTAGCCCCGGGCCACGCGGGCGCCTCTCGAAAATGACTCGCTGGAGGGGGAAGCCCGGCGATAGGGTCGAAGCCCCAGTCCCGAGGAGGTGTGCATGGCCGGTAGCTGCCGCGAGTTCCGCTGAGAGGGGACGATGCCGCAGCCGGTGAACCCAGACCCACACCTACCGGCGGCATGTGCCGCGCGTGCATGACAGTGGCCAGGACAATCCCAAAACCTGGTCGTGGTCCGGATCCCCGCACGGGGTGAAGCAGGAGCCGGAAGTAATCGCCCAGAAGCGGCGGTGAATCGAGTCAATGACTGGGTAAGCCCGGTGCCCGCATGGGCGGGAAGAAGAACGGAACCCTCCGCATCCGACGTCGTGATCCTTCGACTCGGAGAGCGGAACCTTGTCTCGCACCCACCAGAACACCTCCTTCTCGTGCGCCCACTGCGGAGTGCACGTGCCTGCGCTGCGCAACGGCAGCTACCGCAACCACTGCCACCAGTGCCTGTACTCGCTTCATCTGGACATCACCCCCGGCGATCGGGCGTCCGAGTGCGGCGGACTCATGCGTCCCGCGGCCCTCGCCCAGCCGCGCGGCAAGGGCCTCGCCGTGGTGCACGAGTGCGTGGCCTGCGGACATCGGCAGACCAACCGATTGGCGCTCGATGACCCCGTCTCGGACTCCATCGAGGCGATCTCGGCGCTCCAGTCCGCGTGCTGGGGTAGCCACCGGTGAATCGTTTGAGTACAACTTGTACAAGTTGTACTATTGGGGGATGACGTCGGTGACCCTCTCCCAGTTCCGTAGCCAGCAGAGTGACTACATCGCGGCGGCGCAGCGCGCGCCCGTGGAGATCACCTCGCGCGGCGCAGGCCGTCGGGCAGTGGTCGTCTCTCCCGAATTCTACGATCGGGCAGTTCAGGCACTCGAGGACCTTGCTGACATCCGTGCGGCCGCTGAAGCTCGGAGTGAGGTCGGACGCATCACCCACGAAGAGCTCAGGCGCGAACTCGGCCTCTGATCTCGCCAGAGTAGGCCACCGCCGCGAGGTCTACCGCTAGGGCCTGACCCGCTCAGCCCTCCTGGGTGAACGCCACCTTCTGGAACTCGTCCGAGACCCACGCCACCAGGGGCTCGATCTCGCGCCAGTCCGCGGCGATCCGCTCGGTCACCGCGTCCGTTCCTGTGACCTCCGGCCCGATCGGCCGGCGCACCGCGAGACTCGTGTAGCGCAGCAGTTCGATCCGGGGGTGGTCCTGCGAGTAGCCACGCGGCGCCGTGAGCAGGGTATCCCCGCGCGTCTCCCAGCCGGACCCGGTGAGCTCCCCGAGGATGAGCTCGAGCTCGTGCCCGCGGGCGGAGTCGTCGATCGCTCGGCGGATCGCGGCCAGTTCGCGGGGGCGCGCCCGGTAGAAGCCGCCACCGGTGCTGATCCCGCCCGTTCCGAGCTCGGCGTACCACCCGGCGCCGGGCAGGGTCTCCACGTACGCCCCCTGGTGCGTCTTGTACGGGGTCTTGTCCGTGCCGTAGCGCAGGTCCCGGTAGGGACGGAACAGTTTGGCCTCGCCGAACTCGGCCTTGAGAGAGGCCATGATCCGCTCCATCGGCCCCCGGACCGTCTCCTCCCAGCGGGCCTTGTTCTCCTGCCACCAGGGCCGCTCGTTGGTGAGGGTGAGCTCCTGGTAGAAGGTGGCACCGGACTCGGGGAAGGGCAGGTGGGCGGGATCGGGCATGCCTCCATCGTGCCACGCTGCCCACGCGGCCACGGCAACGGGACAACCCCCGCACCTAGGATGCTGGGGTGCAGCCAATCGCCCACATCCGCAGCGACTTCCCGGAGAAGTTCGGCATCCCACGCGCCTCCGGCCTGGTGCCCGAGCTCCGCGCCCGGATCGTCTTCACCCCCGAGTTCCGCCGCCCCGAGGCCGTGCGCGGCATCGAGGGCTTCTCCCACCTCTGGCTCATCTGGCTGTTCTCCGGCAACGCGGAGGCCGGGTGGTCACCCACCGTCCGCCCCCCGCGCCTGGGCGGCAACGAACGGATGGGGGTGTTCGCCACCCGCGCGCCGTTCCGTCCCAATCCGATCGGGCTGTCCGCCGTCGAGCTGCTGGGCGTGGACCTCGGCCCGGAGGGTCCCGTGCTCACCATCGGGGGAGCGGACCTCATGGACGGCACCCCGATCCTGGACATCAAGCCGTACGTCCCCATCGACTCCATCCCGCACGCCCGCGGCGGCTTCATCACCGGGAATCCGCGCGATCCCCTCGAGGTGGACCTGCCGCCCGAGCTCGCATCACTCCTCCCCGAGCACGCCCGCGCCGCCCTCCCCGGCATCCTCGCCGCCGATCCCCGCCCCGCCTACCAGGTGGAGCCGGGGCGCACGTACTCGATGTCCTACGCCGGGTGCGAGGTGGACTTCCGGGTGGACGGGACCAGCCTCACCGTGACGGGGATCCGGCCCACAGGCAACGGAAAGTAGCCGGGCGCGCGGCCAACGTCACAGGCCAGGGAGGCGCCGCCGTCGTGCCAGAGGGGGAGAAGGCCGGTAGCGTTCCCTCAGCCGGACAGGCCGGCCGAGGAGGATCACATGGCAGGCGGACTCGCAGCCCTACTGGATGACGTGGCGGTTATCGCCAAGATGGCGAGCGCGGCGGGGACCAAGGCGGTGGGTGTCATCATCGACGACGCCGCCGTCACCCCCCGCTACGTGACCGGCTTCCACCCCTCGCGCGAGCTCCCCATGATCTGGAAGATCGCGAAGGGCTCGTTCATCAACAAGGCGATCGTGATCGCGGCGCTGATGGCGCTCTCGGAGTTCGCCCCGTGGATCCTCACGCCCCTCCTGATGCTGGGCGGCGCCTACCTCGTGTACGAGGGGGCGGAGAAGGTCTGGGAGTTCTTCCGCGGCAAGCCGGACGGCCACGCCCAGGGCGGCAAGCCCGTCTCCGAACAGGGCCCGGAGCAGGAGGCGAAGATGGTGCGCGGCGCCATCACCACCGACTTCGTGCTCTCGGCGGAGATCATGATGATCTCCCTCAACGAGATCGGTGAGGCCACCTTCTGGCAGCGCCTCATCACCCTGATCGTGGTGGGGATCGGCATCACGGTGCTGGTCTACGGCGTGGTGGCCCTGATCGTGAAGATGGACGATATCGGCCTCCAGATGGCCAAGGGGGAGCGAGAGGGCTCGCAGAAGTTCGGCAGGTTCCTCGTGAACGCGATGCCCCACGTGCTCACCACGCTGCAGGTGGTGGGCGTGGTGGCCATGCTCTGGGTGGGTGGCCACATCCTGCTCAACGGCACGTCCGAGCTCGGCTGGACCGCTCCCTACAACCTCCTGCACACCATCACCGATCCCGTGGCCGAGGCCGCCGGAGGGTTCGCCGCCTGGGTGGTGGACACGCTTCTCTCGGCGGTGATCGGCTTCCTCGTGGGCTCCGTGCTCGTGGGGATCCTCCACTTCACCCCGCTCGGCCACAAGGACCACGCCGAGCCGGCGGAGGAGACCGCCGCGCACTGACCTTCCGCTGCTCGACGGCGGGGGTGCGGTGCGTTTTCCGCGGGGGTTTTCCTTCTGCCCGACGACGCCGGGGTGCGTTGCGTCGTCGGTGGACCCTTCCGTCCTTCCCGACGACGCCGGGGTGCGGTGCGCTTCCGGCGAGACAGTGCCTCGGGCTGGGTCTAGTTTGAAGCCATGAGCACTCAGATCATCCTGGTCCCCGGTTTCTGGCTCGGCGCGTGGGCGTGGGACGAGGTGGCATCGCGGCTGCGGGAGCGGGGGTTCGATGTCACGGCGCTGACCCTTCCCGGGCTCGAGGAGGGCGGATCGGGGCAGAGCGGTGCCACGCTCCAGGACCACGCCGACGCGATTGGCCAGGCACTGGACGAGGGCGCGGACAGGCGGATCCTCGTGGCGCACTCGGGCGCGGCATTCCCGGCCACCTGGGTGGTGGACTGCTCGCCGGAGTTGGTGGACCGGCTCGTGCTGGTGGACACCGCGCCACCCGTGGACGGCCTCGCGTTCAACGCGGAGGCCGCGGAGGACTTCACCCTCGAGCAGGCGTGGGCGGAACTGGAGGAGGAGGGATCCTTCGGAGGCCTCAGCGAGGCTCACCTGGAGGAGTTCCGGAGGCGCGCGGTGCCCCAGCCCAGGGACGTGGTGGCCACCCCGATCCGGCTCCAGAACGAGGCGCGGAAGTCCGTACCCGTGACAGCCATCTGCACGCTCTTCGATTCGAAGGGCTACCAGCAGTACGCGGAGCAGGGGGTGCCGTTCGTGGCGGGCCTGCTGGAGTACGAGGTGGACTACGTGGACCTTCCCACCGGCCACTGGCCCATGTGGTCAAAGCCGGCAGAACTCGCGGACCTGATCGCCGAGGCGGCCGGGAAGTAGCCCTGCGATTCCCGACTAGAAGGTTCCGCCAGTAGGCATGACTTCCGCGCACGTGTGGCTGAAGCAACCACTGCGACGAGCGTCCCACTGGTTGCAGGAGCGCTAACAAGGGGTTCAGAGCTTAAACAGAGAGATGACCTCATCGGTCAGCAGGACGTGGTACGGCAGCTCTCGCAGCGTTGGACCGTCGACATCGATTCCGCGGCTGCGGGCGGATTCGGCGAGGTCGTCCCATGGGTGGGCTCCGGGGTTCTCAGCATCGTCTACCTGCACCAAGTCGAGGACTTCGAGAATCAGTCCCTCCGCCGACCGTTTCCACGAGGGGGCGCCGGGGCCGTGCCAAACGGTGGTGAAGCCCCTGTCCATGTCGAGACTGATCATTGATCCGTCTGAAAGCCGGACGCACTGAGTGATCTTGACGCTGACGTTCGGGCGGACGTTGGCGGTCGGTGTCCTGTCCACATCGCAGACGGCGACGGTCTCCGTCACGCTGAGCCCGGAGATATCGAAAGGGGACCTCGCAAGATCTCCGCTATGCCCTGATCCTCCGTGCTGCGGGGCGTAGCGAAATCGTTCGTGCTGATGGCTCATGCCGGGGAGCAGCTGAGGTCAACTCCGGTGACGAGCACGCTGCGCATTGCACGTTCCTCCTTGTGACGGTGTAACCGATTTTACTGCGCGCTGGTGCCCGGGGAGGGAGGGTGACCGCCGAGCTGCCTAGGAGATCGCGTCCAGCTCCGCCTCCATCTGCGAGTGGCTGATGGAACCGATCTCGATCGAGCGCGTGACGCCCTCGGCATCGATGAAGTAGTGCACCGGGATCGCCGGCACGGCGTAGGCGGCCGAGATGCCGTTCGCCGGGTCCGGGACCGAGGTGTAGGTGATACCGAGGCGCTCGTTGAACTCCGAGACGATCTCCTCGCCCTCGCCGAGGTACACCGAGAGGATCTGGATATCCTCGCCTCGCTCGGAGTCCGCGATGCGCTGGATGTCCGGGATCTCCGCGCGGCACGAGGTGCACCAGGTGGCGTTCACGATCAGCCAGACGGGGGTGCCCTGGTAGTCCGCGAGCCGCACCTCCTCCCCGTCCAGCGTGGTGGCGCTGAACAGGGGAGCGGGCTCACCGATCACGGGGAGTTCGCCCACCGGCTGATCGAGGGTCACCGAGCTGGACGAGCCCCCTGCGGGCGGGTTGAGCACCAGGAAGATCCCCACGATCGCCGCCAGGAGCGCGAGCACGCCCGCGCCCTGGAGGATGACCGACCTACGCATAGGAGTGCAGGCCGCCGAAGAAGTGGTTCCCGAAGTAGGCGAAGAGCACCGTGGCGAATCCGATCACCACGAGCCACGCCGTCTTGGTTCCCCTCCAGCCGCGCGAGACGCGGGCGTGGAGGTAGCCGGACCACACGAGCCAGGTGACCAGCGCTGCCGTCTCCTTGGGGTCCCAGCCCCAGTAGCGGCCCCAGGCGGTCTCCGCCCAGATGGCGCCGAGGATGATCATGGCGGTGAGGATCGGGTAGGCGATCACCGCGGCGCGGTAGGAGACCTCATCGAGAGCGTCCGCACTCGGGATCGCCTTCCACCGGATGTGGGGGCGCAGCAGGTAGAGCACTGCGGCAGCGAACGCGATGCAGAAGGCACCGTAGGAGAGCATCGCGGTTCCCACGTGGAGGGAGAGCAGCAGGTTGTTCTGCAGCGCCGGCATGAGCGGGCGCACCGAGGTGTCCAGGTTCATGCCGTACAGCAGGAGGCCGGCGGCCACTCCGATCGCCACGAGCGAGAGCGCGCGCATCTGGTGGCGCCACTCGAAGTAGAGGTAGAGCGCCAGGATCGACCACACGAACGCCATGGCGAACTCGTGCTGGTTGGAGAACGGCCCGTGCCCGGTGATGGTGGCGCGCAGGATCACGTAGGCCGTGATGAGCACGAGGGCGATGATGGCGGTCCACGTGGCCACCCTGTGCGCGGGCGTGTCCCCGGTGGCGGCCAGCTCCGCGTGGGTGGTTCCGGGCGTCGTCGGGGACCCGGAGGACGAGGGTGAGCCGGAGACGGGGGACGAGCCCGCGCCACCTGCCCCCACCCCAGCGGTCACCCTCTGCGCCTCCCGCGCGGCCACGCGCTTGGTGGAGTTCAGGGCCCACAGGTTGGACAGCCAGGAGATGATCAGGAGCGCGAGCGCTCCGGCCAGGAGGAACTTGGCGGATTCAAGCACGGTCCGTCTCCGTTCTCTTCAGGGCGAACTCCCTCGTTTCGCCGATGGTATCCAGAAGTGAGCGGAAGTTCCGTTCCTGGATCGGATCAAGCCTGTCCACGGCCGCAATCCGCACGAGGCTCCCCGCCTCGTCCGGGGTGATGCGCAGCCACAGGCGTCGGTGGCGGAAGCCGAACGTGCTCGTCATGCCCGCCATGAGGAGCGCTGAGCCCACCCAGATCCACGGGACGCCGGGATCGGTGGCGTAGGTCAGGCCGGTGTACTTGGACTCGCGGACGAAGGTGTAGGTGAGCCCGTCCAGGGAGGCGTTCTGGCCCGGGAGCAGGAGCTCCTCGAGGATCGGCTCGGAGGTTCCGAGGGGGAAGACCACGAGGGTCATCTCGCCGGGCGCCATGGAGCCGTCGGTGCGGCCGGAGGCGGGCGTGTAGGCGCGGACCTCGATGCCGCGCTCGGGGATCTCGATGATGCCCACGGCGTACTGGCCGTTGGTGCTGGTGAACTCGAGCGGGATTCCCTGGCTCCACACGGTGGCGCCGGAGGCGTCCGTGATGGTGACCTCCACCGCCGCGCCGAAGTGCGTCTGGTGGAAGCGGGCGCCCTGGTAGCGCAGGGGAGTGTTGACCCGGATCTCCTGATCGGCCACCACCTGGCCCGCGTCACGGAGCATGAGGTGGCTGACGTAGTCCTTGGGGCTGCCATCCGGGTTGTACGTGTCCGCGAAGCCCACCACCTCCACGCTGAGGTCTGTTCCCTCACCCACCTCTGCGGTCCCGCCCACGGTGATGGGCATGTAGCGTTCGATCCCGGCCAGCGAGGTCACCAGCATGCCGATGATGATGACCACGAACGCCGAGTGGGCGGCAGCGGTTCCGAACGGACCCCAGCGGAAGCGGTCCGCGTACATGGACGTGTGGGTGGCGCCCTCGTCGTCCACCACGCGGTAGCCCTTGGCCTTCACGGCCTCCACCGCCGCGGCGTAGGCGGCCTCCGTGTCACCGTCCACCTGGGTGGATCCGTACACGGCCGCGTGGCGGAAGAAGCCCTCCGAGACCCGGACGTTGGGCCGGGTGGCCCGCTTCCAGAGCTGGGGGAGCCTGTGCGTGGTGCACGCGATGATGCTGAGCGTCAGGAGGAGGGCGATCGCGATGAACCACACGGAGGAGTAGATGTTGAACATCCCGAGTCCGTGCAGGATGTCCGTCAGTCCGCCGTAGCGCTCCCGGGCCTGCGCGAGCCACTCACCGTAGCGTTCCGGCTCCTGGCGCACGCCCGCGGGGATCTGCGCGATCATCGTTCCCAGCAGGGCCAGGAACGCCATCACCAGGATGATGACGAGCCCGGTCACCTTGGAGTGCAGGAAGCGGTAGGCCGCGAGCGGGAGCTCGGCCAGCATGGAGCGCCCCGGCGCCGGATCCGGCGGGGGAGTGGGCGTGCGCTCGAGGACGTCCACGGCCATCACGACCCCCTGTTCTGGAGCGCACCGAGGTGCGGTCCCACGTTCGCGGCCATCTCGGAGTCAGGGGCGATCTCGAGAACCCTCTCCCAGGCCGCCTGCGCCGCCTCGATGTCCGGCGGCTGCTCGGACCAGTAGAGGAATCCCAGGTTGTAGTACGCCGTGGCGTTCTCCGGATCGATCTCCACCGCGCGCTCCCACGCCGTCCGGGCCCCATCGAGCTCGGCGAGGTTGAAGTTGGCCACGCCCAGCATCAGGTACGCCTCCGCGTCCTCGGGGGAGACCTCCACGAGTTGCTCGCCCCACTCGACCGCGCCCTCGAAGTCGTTGCCGTCGAAGTGGAGATCGGCGAGCGCACGGAGCACCTCCGGGTTGTCCGGATCCTCTTCGAGGAGTGCCTCCTGCTCGGCCACGGCCGCCTGGTCCACCCGCACCACCACCGGGGGCGGGCTCGCCACCGGCCCGGGCGAGTCCTGGGTGGGCTGCTGCTCGGCGAGCGCGGCCGCGGGCTCCTCCGGGGGCTCGGGGGCGTTGACCTGCTGGATCGCGAACGCGATGCCGAGGACAGCCGCGATCGTCACCAGCGGGGCCCAGCGCCGTGCGTTGCGTCGGGCGGCCGCCCTGGTGCCGGCCCGCGGTGCCCGGTGCTCGGTGGCGTGTGCGCGCAGCGGCTCGTCCTCCTCGCCAATCTCGGCGAGTGGATCTTCCTCGACGACGGCGCCGCCGCCCGCCGTCGTCCCCCCACCCGGCCCCGGGGTAGGGGAGGGGGTGGGACCAGCGGAAGGGGCGTCGTCGGCGGCCTCACGTTCCGCCGCGTCCAGGAGGGACAGCAGGCGTGCGCGTGCGGCGGCGACCTGTGATTCGTCAGCGTCCGGGGGAAGGCCGAGCAACTCCCGGACGCTCGGTGGCGCTCCCGGTGTGGGCTCCTCGGTCATGGTGGTTACCCGAACGTGTCGGCACGCACTGCCTCCACGGCTTCCATATCGAGGGTCACGCCCTGGTCGATCAGGAACTGCTCGACCGTGCCCACGTCCTCACCGCCGAGGGCGAGGTGGCCCTGGAGGATGAAGTACTGGGCGTCCGCGAGGATCCGCATCATGTACTGGTCCGCGTGGAAGCCGAAGCCGTTCTCCGAGTAGACGTAGTCGATGTAGAACTGGGCGGCCTGGTGGTACTCCTGGGCGCGCTGGACGTCTGCCGCGTCCGTGCCGTCGGTGAGGGCGGCCTCGATCGCATCGATGAGCACCATGAGGGAGTCCATCGTGGCGTCACGGGTGTGCATGAAGTTGTCCTGGATGTTCAGGACGCGGTCCGTGAGGGCCTCCTCGGTATCGTTGTGGCACACGCCGCAGGACGCGCTGACGTTGAGCAGCGGGCTCTGGATCTGGTGGTTGGAGACCTTGTAGGAGCCCTCACGCTCGTACGGCATGTGGCAGTCCACGCAGCTCACGCCCGCGGAGGCGTGGACACCCTGGGTCCAGATGTCGAACTCGGGGTGCTGGGCCTTGATGATCGGCGTCTCCGTGTTGGCGTGGGTGAAGTCCACGTGGCCGTCCATCAGGTAGTAGCCGAGGATCTCCTCCACCTTGATGCCGTTGGACCACGGGAAGGTGAGGGTCTTGCCCTCGCCATCGAAGTAGTACTCCACGTGGCACTGGCCGCAGACGAAGCTGCGCATCTCGGCGGCGGTGGCGTCACGGTTGACGTCGTAGTCCTCGATGCCCTCGGAGGCCTTCAGGTCCCGGATTCCGTCAATGAAGGCGGGGCGGGTGATCTGGAGGGCCATCGTGTCCGGGTTGTGGCAGTCGATGCAGGAGATCGGGTTGTTGAAGTGCTGGACGGCCTCGTCATACGGCATGGCGTTCATGGCATCGAAGCCGGCGCGCTGATCGCCGTCGCCCATCTCGTGCCAACTGGCAGGCATGGAGGCGTGGCAGTTGAGGCACGTGCCGGGCTGGTTGAACTCCTGGACGCGCAGTGTGTAGAGCTGGTCCTCGAGCATGTACTCATGCCCGCGGGCGTGGCGGTAGTCCACTGAGAACGGGTAGCCGGCCCACATGGTCACGAGGCGGGGGTCCTCCTCGAGGCGGGAGGAGGAGACCACCGTGCGCGGATCGGTGTCCGTGGGGGTGTGGTCCGTGGGCTGGGAGCCGCCGTGGCCCGCCGTTGGGCCCATCTCGGAGGTGCGCTTGAACATCTCGTACTGGACGGGGAAGTTCTGGCCCCACACCGCGGGATCCACGGTGGTGACGTCCACCTCGGCGACCCGCGCGTAGGGGACCTCGGCCTCCTGCTGGCGGTCCAGGATGTTGAGGAGCAGCGCCGTGATGCCGAAGGTCAGGAAGGCGGTCAAGGCCACTGCGGCGGCCACGAGGGGGAGGCGCGACCGCTTCTTCGGTGCTGCGTCCCTCTGGGTGGTGGTCCCGGGATTCTCGACTGGTTGACTCATGATTTCCTCACCTACAGGTGTCCGACATCTGCGTGGCATCTGATGCAGGAGATCTGGTCTCCTGACGTTCTGGTCATGTTGACGTCACTCACCATGTCTCCATGGCAGTAGACGCAGGCGTCCTCGATGTACTTCCGGGACAGGTCCGAGATCACGAGGGTCTCGGGGTGGTCACCGGTGGTGAACGCGTACGCGTGGCGGAATCCGAGGACTCCCTTGACCGCGTACTTCTCGACCAGGTTCGAGTGCGGCATGTGGCAGTCGTTGCAGGTGGCGTTGTTGGCGTGGGAGCCACGCTGCCAGGACTCGTGCCAGTCCTCCATGATGTGGCACGAGGCGCAGGTGGCCGGATCCGTTCCGAGGTAGGCCCACCCGTTGGCGAAACCGAACGTGAAGAGTCCGACGCCGAGGAGTGAACCGCCCACCCAGATCGCCGCAGCCGTGAGCAGGGTACGCGCCGAGAACTTCCTGCCGAAGATCTTCACGCTCGCCCTCCTCCCGGGTCTGCGAGCTGCACTGCAGCCGCTTGAGCATCCCCTCTGGTGCTCACATTCGAGGCTAACCAAGGGGTCTGTGCGGGGCACGGGAAAAGGCGTACTTTCGAACGGCTTTCTTGGGAGAAAGTCGGGTTTGGGGGGTGACTTGGGACTTAGGCCACAGAAATCTGGATCAACTGCTGTTGAGGGGTGGTGCTGGTTTTGTAGGGGAGGGCTGGGTAGTTTTCGAGGATGGAGATCACCTTCACCGCCGAGCTCTTCGAGTGGCGCGGGCCGGCCCCGTTCTACTGGCTCGCGCTGGGAGAGGCGGCGAGCGATGAGGTGGGGGACAGGGCGGCCGCGGCGACGTACGGGTGGGGCGCCATTCCGGTACGGGTGCGGATCGGGGGGACCGAATGGGAGACCTCCTTGCTGCCGCGGGACGGGGGATACGTGCTGCCGGTGAAGAAGATGGTCCGGCAAAGGGAGGGCGTGGACCTGGGGGACTCGGTGGAGGTGG
>JAUNRP010000001.1 GCA_030544165.1 bacterium | reverse complement strand
CGTAGTTGGTGTGCGAGTTCGCCCCCATGGGCCCGGGGCGGTAGAGCGCGATGGTGGCCGAGATGTCCTCGAAGTTGTCCGGGCGCATCTGCCGCAGCAGGGTGCGCAGGCCCCCGCCGTCGAGCTGGAAGACGCCGAGCGTGTCACCGCGGGCGAGGAGCTCGTAGGTGGCGGCGTCATCGAGCGGCAGGTGGTCCACGTCCGGGACCTCCTTGCCGTTGCCCGCGATGTTCTCGAGCGCATCGGTGATCACCGTGAGGTTGCGCAGGCCGAGGAAGTCCATCTTGAGGAGGCCCAGGTCCTCGCACAGGGGGTACTCGTACTGGGTGATGATGGCGCCGTCCGCGGGGCGGCGCATCACCGGGATCACGTCCGTGAGCGGCGCGGAGGACATGATGACCGCACACGCGTGGACGCCCCACTGGCGCTTGATGCCCTCGAGCCCGGTGGCGAGGTCGATGACCTCCTGGTTCACCGGATCCTGGTACATCTGGCGCATGCCCTCGGCCTCGCCGTAGCGCTCGTGCTGCGGATCGAACAGCTTGTCCAGCGGGATGTCCTTGGCCATGACCGCCGGCGGCATCGCCTTGGTGAGCGCATCCCCCACCGCGTAGGGGTGGCCGAGCACGCGCGCGGCGTCCTTGAGGGCGGCCTTCGGCTTCAGGGTGCCGAACGTGACCACCTGGGCGATCCGGTCCTGGCCGTACTTCTCGATCACGTAGTCGATCACCTCCTCACGGCGGCGATCATCGAAGTCCACGTCGAAGTCCGGCATGGAGACGCGCTCGGGGTTGAGGAACCGCTCGAACAGCAGGCCGTGGGTGATGGGATCGATGTCCGTGATCTCCATGGCGTAGGCCACCATCGAGCCGGCGCCCGAGCCGCGGCCCGGCCCCACCCGGATCCCCTGCCGCTTGGCCCATTTGATGTAGTCCGAGACCACCAGGAAGTAGCCGGGGAAGCCCATCTGGTTGATGACGCCCACCTCGTACTCGGCGCGCAGGCGCACCTCCTCCGAGACGCCGTCCGGGTAGCGCATCGCGAGGCCCTCGCTCACCTCGCGGGCGAACCAGGAGGCCTCGTCCTCCCCCTCCGGCACCGGGAAGTGCGGCATGTAGTTGGCGCCCTGGGCGGCGGTGGTGAAGGAGACGTTGCAGCGCTCCGCGATGAGCAGGGTGTTGTCCGCGGCGCCCTCGAACTCGTCCGCCCACTCGCGCATCTCGTGGGAGGGGCGGATGTAGAACGTGTCCGAATCGAACTTGAAGCGGTCCGGGTCCGAGAGCGTGGTGCCGGACTGCAGGCACAGCAGCGCCGCGTGGGTGTTCACGTCCGTGGGGCTCACGTAGTGCGAATCGTTGGTGGCCACGAGCGGCGCGCCGATCGCCTTCGCGATCTTCAGGAGGTCCTGGGTGACCCGCCGCTCGATCTCGAGGCCGTGGTCCATGAGCTCGATGAAGAAGTTGTCCTTGCCGAACAGGTCCTGGAACTCCCCCGCCGCACGCAGGGCCTCCTCGTACTGGCCGAGCCGGAGGCGGGTCTGCACCTCCCCGGAGGGGCAGCCCGAGGTGGCGATGATCCCCTTCGAGTAGGTCTGCAGCAGCTCACGATCCATGCGTGGCCACTTGCCCCACTGCCCGTCCAGCGAGGCGAGCGAGCTCATGCGGGTCAGGTTGGCGAGCCCCTCGTTGTCCTCCGCCCACATGGTCATGTGGGTGTACGAGCCGCGCGCGGAGACATCATCATCCCGCTGGGACTCCGAACCCCACGTGACGCGGCTACGATCCCGCCGGGACGTGCCCGGCGTCAGGTACGCCTCCACTCCGATGATCGGCTTGACCCCGTACTTCTGCGCCGTCCGGTAGAAGTCGTAGGCGCCGAACAGGTACCCGTGGTCCGTCATGCCGATCGCGGACTGCCCGAGCGCCTGCGCCTCCTTGAACAGCGCGTCCAGCTTGGCCGCGCCGTCCAGCATCGAGTACTCGGTGTGGACGTGGAGGTGGGCGAAATCGCCGGACGCGGGAGGCATGCCGGTCAGTCTAGGTTGGCATCTGGTTGCCGACGACGAGGCGCACCTGCCGCCGCGCCGTCACCCCGCGTGTCGGGCGAGTCTCGGCGTGTCGGCCTCACACCGTGACCGTGCGCACCATGTCCTGGTGCCAGATACCCGCGTCCAGGTAGCGCTCCCCGCTCACCACCGCATAGCCGAGACGGGAGTAGAAGCCCATCGCACTCTCCTGGGCGGAGAGGGTCACCACCACGGAAAGCCGCCCCCCGCCGTCGGGAATCCCGTACTCGGCCAGCGCCGCGCCCTCGAGGTGCGCCATGAGAGCCGCCCCCACCCCGCTGCCGCGGAAGGGCGCGCGCACGGCCATGCGCCCCACGTGCACGTGTCCGGGGATGCCGTCCGGGAGCACCCGACCCGTTCCCGCGGGAACGCCGTCCACGTACGCGAGTCCGTGGAGGGTGCCCGGCTCCTCGTCGCGCGCGTCCACCTCCTCCTCAACCGGCACGTGCTGCTCGTCCACGAACACCTCGAACCGGATGCGCCACGCCTCCTCGAGTCCGGCGCGGTCCCCCACGTCCACCACCTCCACGGCGCGGGCCCTCATCCGCGCAGCTCCTCCAGCGCTCGGGCCAGGTCCTCCGGGTACTCGGAGGTGAACGTGACCCACTCACGGGAGCGGGGGTGGGTGAAGGAGAGCTCCACCGCGTGCAGCCACTGCCGGGTCAGGCCGAGCCGGGTGGCCAGTTTCGGGTCCGCCCCGTACATCACGTCCCCCACGCAGGGGTGCTTGATGGCGCTCATGTGGACACGAATCTGGTGGGTGCGCCCCGTCTCCAGGCCCACCTTCAGCAGCGTGGCCCGCGGCATCATCTCGAGCGTCTCGTAGTGGGTGATCGAGTGACGCCCGTCCTGCCGGATGGCCATCTTCCAGTCGGCGCCCGGGTGCCTGCCGATCGGAGCATCGATGGTGCCGGCCGAGGGGTCCGGATGGCCCTGCACCAGCGTGTGGTAGGTCTTCTTCGGCGTGCGGTCCCGGAACGCCTGCTTCAGCACCGAGTACGCCATCTCCGACTGCGCCACCACCATCAGCCCGCTCGTACCCACATCGAGCCGCTGCACGATCCCCTGCCGCTCCGCCGCGCCCGACGTGGTGATGGGGTATCCGGCCGCGAGGAGCGCCCCCAGCACGGTGGGTCCCTCCCAGCTCGGCGAGGCGTGCGCCGCCACCCCCACCGGCTTGTCCACCACGATCACGTCCGCGTCCTGGTAGACGATCTCGAAGCCCTCCACCGGGGTGGGCTCCACCTCGAACACCCTCTCCTCCGGGATCGTCACCTCGAGGACCGCGTCCCGCTCGAGCTTCACCGACTTCCCGATCGCGGCGCCGTTCATGAGCACGTTCCCCGCCTCGGCGAGCTCGGCCACACGGGAGCGCGAGAGCCCCAGCATGCGCGCGAGCGCCGCGTCCACCCGCTCCCCCACGAGCCCGTCGGGCACCGGGAGGTACCGGGACTCAGCCACGCTCGTCCTCGGCGACGACGCTCCCCGGCTCGGGTGCACCTGCGGCGGTCTCGTCGGTCTCGTCAGTCTCTGCGGGCACGTCGGTCTCGAGTTCGCGGTCTGCCGCCTCGGGTTCCTCGGACCCACGCTCGGTGCGGGAGCCATCCACGTCCACGCCGAGGAGGGCGAGGAGGGCGATCCCGATTGCGGCCCCCACAATTGCGATGTCTGCCACGTTGCCGATGAATCGGCCCGCGTAGTTGATGAAGTCCACCACGTGGCCCTCGGGGAATCCCGGATCGCGGAAGAGCCGGTCGATCAGGTTGCCGATGGCCCCGCCGAGCAGCAGCCCGAGGCAGATCGTCCACGCCAGCGAGCCGATGTGCCGGGACAGACGGATCACCACCACCGCCACCACCACGGCGATGAGGGTGAAGATCCAGGTGGTGCCGCTCGCGATCCCGAACGCTGCGCCCGGGTTGAAGGTGAGCTGGAAGGAGATGAGGTCACCGATGAAGGGACGCGCCGTGGTCTCCGAGAGGTTCCCGAGCGCCCACTGCTTGGTGATCTGGTCGATGAGGACCACCACCACCGCGAGGCCGAACAAGAGTGCGATGAGTCCCCGATCGCGCCGGGAGGTGGAGGCGCGCCGCTCGAGCTCGGCTCCCTCCGCCGTCAACTCTGCCGCGTGCCGCCCCATCAATCCTCGCTCACGAGATGTGGGCGGCGGTACCCGTCGCGAGTACCGCCGCCCACATGGTCACTACTCAGGCGTCGCCGCTGATGTTGCCGCGCTGGTCCACGTCCGCGAGCAGCCCCTCGAGGTAGCTCTTGAGGCGGCCACGGTACTCGCGCTCGAACACGCGGAGCTCATCGATCTTGTGCTCGAGGGCGCTGCGCTCCTGCTCGAGCTGGTTCAGCGTCTGCTCGCGGGTTGCCTCCGCCTCACGCACGATCGTCTCGCCGCTGGTGCGGGCGTCCGCCACGAGGCGGTCGGCCTCCTCGCGGCCGTTGGCCACGTACTCATCGTGGAGGCGCTGCGCGAGGGCGAGCATGCCCGCCGCGGACTCGGCACCACCCTGGGCGGCCGGCGCCTGCTGGGGCGCGGCGGCGAACTGGGAGACCTCGGGCTCGGGAGCGGCCTCGGGCTCCGGCTCCAGTGCGGTCTCGGGCTCCGGTGCGGCCTGCGGCTCACCCTCGGCCGAGGGGGCGGACGCCGCCGAACCTGCGCGGGAGAGCTCGGAGACGCGCTCCTCTGCGGCCTCGACCTTGGCCTTCAACTCCTCGTTCTCTGCGTACACGGCGCGCAGGGTGTTGACCACCTCGTCCAGGAAGTCATCGACCTCGTCCTGGTCGTAGCCCTCACGGAACTTGGTTGGCTGGAACCTCTTGTTGAGGACGTCGTCTGCACTCAGCAGCGCCATGTGTTCTCCTCGTTCTTTCTCGGGTGTGAGCGCAAAGGGGGTGCTCACGCTGGGTTCACGATACCTGAAAACTGGCGGCTCACCTGAGCGCCCATGCCGCGTTGAGCAAAAGTGCCTGACCGAACCACACCACCAGGAAGATCACGAGGAACGCCAGATCGAGGCTGATCTCTCCGATCCGGAGCGGTTTGATCCAGCGGCGCAGGAAGTTCAGGGGAGGATCCGTGAATCCGTAGACGATGTTGGCCACCACCAGCACCATCCCGGCAGGACGCCACGAGCGGGCGAAGACCTGGATCCACTCGAAGACGATGCGCCCGAGCAGCGCCACGAGGTAGACGGTGAGGAGGAACGCCAGGACCTGAAGGAGGAGGCTCATTCAGCCCAGCCTAGGTGGGTCAGGCCTGGTTGAAGAAACGCCCCGGACCCTCGTCCTCGCGGGCGGCCTCGCTCTCCACGTGGACGGACTCGGGAGAGAGCAGGAAGACCCGGTTGGTCACCCGCTCGATCCCGCCGCGGAGCCCGAACACGAGGCCGGCGGCGAAGTCCACCATGCGCTTGGCATCCGGCTCGCTCATGCCGGTGAGGTTGAGGATCACGGGGATTCCGTCCCGGAACGCCTCTCCGATCTCACGGGCCTCGTTGTAGGTGGCGGGGTGCACGGTCACGATGCGCGAGAGCTCGGGCTCCGAGGTGCGCGGCACGGCCGTCAGGACCCGGGAGGGTGCAATCTCTTCCACGTCATAACCCCCGTCGTACTCGTGGGTGTAGTCCTCGTCCTCCGGGTTCTGCCCGGCGAACCCGAGGTACTGCATCGTCTTCCGCAAGGCTCCCGCCATGGTCCGCTCCTCAGTTCGGTATTGCCTCGAAGGCTATCGGCGCGAACTTTGCGCCCCGGGGAGGTCCATCGGCGTGTCCGATGCGCCCCCGAGCGTGATTCCTGCGCACCGGCCCGTCACGCCGTCCCGGCGGTAGGAGAAGAACCGATCGTCCTCCAGCGTGCACACTCCCGCCTCGAGGAGAAAGACTCCTGCGAGTTGCCGCCTGATCCCCGCGAGCAGGTTGATCGAGGGCGTCCCCCAGCGAGTGGCGGCGCCCGCTCCGAGCGGCTCCGCCTGGCTCGCGAGCTCCTCGGAGACCTCGTAGCACGCTCCGCAGATGTGCGGCCCGGTCACCACGTGGACCGGCTCACCAGAGAGGCCCGCAACCGTCTCGACGGCGCGGGGCAGGATTCCCCGGAAGAGGCCCGCCCGCCCCACGTGGACCGCGCCGCGGTACGTCCCCGACTCCGAGGCCAGCAGCACCGGCACGCAGTCGGCCACCAGGACGCCCGGCGCGTGGGCGGGCATTCGCGGGCCGAGCACCAGCCCATCCACCACGCCCACCGAACTGTGCCCGCTCGGGGCTTCGAGGACGCGCACCTCATCTCCGTGGACCTGGTCCATCCACTTCAGGGTGGCCGAGAGGGTGGAGGAGAGCCGGCGGCGGTTCTCTTCCACGGCGGCGGCCGTATCACCCACGTGGCCCCCGAGGTTCAGCCCGCCTCCGCCGTCGGTATCACCGTAGGGCGCAATGGATACTCCCCCGGAACGCGTGGTGAAGACCGCACGCGCTCCGGGGGAGAGTGGGAGGACCAGCACGGGGCTGCTACTTCAGGAAATCGGGGATGTCCACCTCGTCCGCGCGGCCGCGGGGGCGCTCATCGAACACCCGGGGAATCTCGAAGGTCTCCTGGCGGGCGGGCTCTGCCGGGGACGGCGGGCTGGCCGGGCTCGGCTCCGCGGGTGAGGGGGCGGGCGCCGCGGGCTCGGGCTGCTGGGCGGGGATGTCCATCGTGCCGATGGCGGGCCGGGGCGCCGCCTGCCGCTGCTCCTGGGGATCGAAACCGGCGGCGATCACGGTGACGCGGACCTCGTCGCCGAGCGCGTCGTCGATCACGGCACCGAAGATGATGTTGGCCTCCGGGTGCGCGGCCTCCTGGACGAGGCGGGCGGCCTCGTGGATCTCGAACAGTCCGAGGTCGCTGCCGCCCTGGATCGAGAGCAGCACACCGTGGGCGCCGTCGATCGAGGCCTCGAGGAGGGGTGAGGAGATGGCCAGCTCGGCCGCCTCCACGCTGCGGCCCTCCCCGCGGGCCGAACCGATCCCCATGAGTGCGCTCCCGGCGTCCTTCATCACGGACTTCACATCCGCGAAGTCGAGGTTGATGAGGCCCGGGGTGGTGATCAGGTCCGTGATGCCCTGGACACCGGAGAGCAGGACCTGGTCGGCGGAGCGGAAGGCGTCCAGCACCGAGATGTTGCGGTCCGAGATCGAGAGGAGGCGATCGTTCGGGATCACGATCAGGGTGTCCACCTCATCGCGCAGCGCGGAGATCCCGTTCTCCGCCTGGGTGGAGCGCCGGCGGCCCTCGAAGGTGAAGGGACGGGTCACCACACCGATGGTGAGGGCCCCCAGTTCCCGCGCGATCCGTGCCACGACGGGCGCACCACCCGTTCCGGTGCCGCCGCCCTCGCCCGCGGTCACGAACACCATGTCCGCGCCCCGGAGGACCTCCTCGATCTCCTCGGCGTGGTCCTCGGCGGCCTTCTTCCCCACCTCGGGATCGGCGCCGGCCCCCAGCCCCCGGGTGAGGTCACGTCCAACATCGAGCTTCACGTCCGCATCGGACATGAGCAGTGCCTGCGCGTCCGTGTTCACCGCGATGAACTCGACGCCCTTGAGGCCCACCTCGATCATGCGGTTGACGGCGTTGACGCCGCCTCCGCCGATGCCGACCACCTTGATGACGGCCAAGTAGTTCTGCGGAGCTGCCACGGGAGTTCCCTCTCGTTCGTCGAGCCTCAACCTTCAACCTGAAGTGGAGGTTCAGACTTATGTCATTTCTTGTCGCGGTGAAGGTACGCATCGCCAGATGCACCTTCAATCACCGGCGCGGGCGTGTTGCGCGATTCTTCTGGCGCTCTCGCGCGGGGGTCAGGCCGTGATGGGTGAGCGCGGCGAGGAGACGTCGTAGAGCGCTGCCTCCACCTCGCTGAGGAGGGTGGCCAGCACCGCCGCCTTGAGCTCGTTCTCCGTGTTCCCGCCCCAGCGCACCACCGCGCCCGAGTGCAGTCCGAACTCGATGGCGTCCTGCGATTCCGCCCTCACCGTGGCGATCTCCTGCATCAGCTCCGGGGGGATCCTCCCCATCACGGCCGCGATGTCCGCCAGCAGGGCGGCGGTCTCCTCCCCGAGGGGAACCTCGGCCACAGGGACACCAGCGGGGAGCTCCGGCACCATGCCCAGGTCCACGCCCTCGGCGTCGAAGAGCTGCATGCCGCCCTCCACGGGGACAGCGGCCACCGGCGTTCGCGGGGTCAGGTGGATGGCAAGTCCCTGCGGCCACACGCGGTGCACCGTGGCCTCCTGGACCGTGGGGATCTGCCGGATCTCCTCGCGCAACCCCCCGGCGTCCAGGCGCGGCAGCGGGGTGCCCACCCACTCCCCCGCGAGCTGGCGGGCCGCGTCCGCATCCACCCTCCCCGGCTCGGCGCCCACCTCGATCTCGTCCGCTGCCAGCGCGAACAGGGGGGAGAAGAACAGGGCGTAGACGACTCCGGCTACCGCCAGGACCACCCCCGCCCAGATGGCCGCGCGCCGCCAGAACGTACGCCGCGCGGCCCTCTCGCGCTCCCGGATGCGCTCGTTGATGGGGGCAACGGGCGAGGGTGGGGGAACGGCGGCGGGGGCGTCGTCGTCGTCGTGAACCACGGGCGTGGACGACGACGGCGCAACCCGCGGCCGTGCGGGCTTACGGGCGGTGCGCGCCGGGGTGGGCGCGGAGGGGGGCGTGACCCGCGCGGCGGGATCGGCGGGGCGCCTCACAACTGCTCCAGGATCACGTCCGCGAGTTCGGTCACGTCTCCGGCGCCCATGGTGAGCACGAGGTCGCCCGGGCGGGCGGCGGAGGCGAGTTCGGCCGCGGCGGCGAGGCGGTCCGGCACGTGGGTTCCGCGCGCCATCCGGCTGGTGATCAGTTCGGAGGTGACGCCGGGAAGCGGCTCCTCCCGGGCGCCGTAGATCCCGGTGACCACCACGTGGTCGGCCGCGTCCAGGGCCTCGGCGAACCGGGTGGCGAACTGGAGGGTGCGGGAGTAGAGGTGGGGCTGGAAGAGGACGAGCACGCGGCCCTCGGCGAGTTCCCGTGCGGACCGCAGGGTCGCGGCGACCTCGGTGGGGTGGTGCGCATAGTCGTCCACCACGTGCACGCCGCGGCGGGTGCCGTGCGCCTCGAATCGGCGGCCGGTGCCGGTGAACATCTCGAGGCCCTCCACCATGGTGGCGGGGTCCACGCCGAGCTCCACCCCGGCGGTGAGCGCTGCCGCGGCGTTCAGCATGTTGTGCGATCCGCGGACCCGCAGGCGCACGGGGAAGCGCTCGCCGCGCACCACGAAGGCGTCGTCCTCCACGGTGACCTCGGGGCTGGAGTGGCCGTATCCCGCCGTCCGGACCCCGCTCTCGGTGGCCGCCTTCATGATGGAGGCGGCCCCCGGATCATCGGCGCAGGCCACCAGGAGGCCCCCGGGCACGATCTTCTGGGCGAACTCCACGAAGGCGGCGTAGAACTCCTCCTCGGTGCGGTAGAAGTCGAGGTGGTCCGGCTCCACGTTCGTCACGATCGCCACGCGGGGGCGGTAGTTGAGGAAGGAGCGGTCAGACTCGTCCGCCTCGGCCACGAGGACGGAGCCCGAACCGAGGTGGGCGCCACTTCCGTAGCCCACCACGGTGCCCCCCACCGCGAAGGAGGGGTCGGCTCCCGCGTGGTGCAGGGCCACGGCCAGCATGGCCGAGGTCGTGGTCTTGCCATGGGCGCCCGCCACCGCCACGAAGTCCCGCTCCCCCGCGGCCAGCGCGAGGGCCTGGGAGCGGTGGATGACGGGGAGGCCCAGTTCCCGTGCGCGCGCGAGCTCGGGGTTCTCCGGCTGGATCGCGCTGGAGATCACCACGGTCATCCCGGGTTCGAGCCGCCCCGGATCGTGACCGATCTGGGCGCCGATGCCGGCGGCCACGAGCCTGCGCATGACGGCGGAGTCCTTGGCGTCCGAGCCCGCCACGCGGTGGCCCTCGGCGTGGAGGAGCTCGGCCACCACGCTCATTCCGGCGCCACCGATCCCGATCAGGTAGTAGCTCATGTCAGGGCCTCGATCTCGTCAGCCAGCCGGGCAGCCCCGTCCGAGGGCGCGGACTGCGCAGCCAGGGCTCCCATGCGGGCGAGCTCCTCGGTGTTCCGTGCGAGCGGCACCACGTGCTGGCGGATCCACTCCGGGCTGAGGTCCGCATCCTCCACCATGAGCCCTCCCCCGGCCGCCACCACGTCCGAGGCATTGAGGCGCTGCTCCCCGTTCCCGATCGGGAGGGGGACGTAGACGGCGGGGATGCCGAGTGCGGAGAGCTCCGAGACCATTCCCGCGCCCGCGCGGGTGAGCGTGAGGTCTGCGAGGGCGTAGGCGAGCTCCATCTCGGGGAGGTACTCGCGCACGTGGTATCCATCGGGGTTCCCGGCGGCGGCCACGGCCTGGTGCACGGCCTCCGCCTTGCCCCTCCCCGTCAGGTGGAGCACCTGCGCGCCCGTGGCGAGTTCGCGGGCCGCCCCGGCGGCGGCCGTGTTGACGGAGACGGCGCCGAGCGAGCCCCCGGTCACGAGGATCGTGGGCAGGCCGGGATCGAGCCCGAGGGCCGCGGCCGCACTCGCGCGCAACCCCTCGCCCTCCCCCGCCGCGCGGTGCGCCACGAGTGAGGCCACGGCGGGCCGGAGCGGGAGCCCCGTCACCACCCGCGTGCCCCTCCCGGCCTGAAGGGGGGTGGACGCGAAGGTCACGGCCACCACCTCGGCCCGGCGGGCGGCGTATCGGTTGGACAGCCCGGGCCGGGCGTTCTGCTCGTGCGCCACCACGGGAACGCCCGCCGCGAAGGCGGCGCGGTACGCGGGGAAGGACAGGTCTCCTCCGTAGCCCACCACCACCGAGGGTTCGAGCGCATCGATGATCCCCCGGGCGGTCGTCAGCGCCGCACGGATGCGGCCCGGCAGGCTCAGCAGCTCAGGGCTCGGTCTGCGCGGGATGCGGACGCGGGGAATGGTGTGGAGCTTGAAGCCCGCCGCCGGGACGAGGTCCGCCTCCAGGCCCGAGGCCGTCCCCATCACCTCGATGCGGGCGTTCGGGAACCGGGTGCGGAGTTCCGCTGCGGTGGCGAGCAGGGGGTTCACGTGGCCCGCGGATCCCCCGCCGGCCAGGAGGAACGAGGGCTCAGCCACGGCGCCTCATCCGCGATCCGACCACCGCGAGGCTCCGCCTGGCGGAGGCCATGGTGGCGCCGGTGCCCGCCCTGGCACCGGGTTCGTCACGCGCGAAGGCCAGCACGATCCCGAGCGCCACCAGCGTGGAGATCATCGCGGACCCACCCGCAGAGACGAGCGGGAGCGGCACCCCGATCACGGGCAGCAGTCCCACCACCACGCCGATGTTGATGAGTGCCTGGCCGATGATCCAGCACATGATCGCGGCGGTGGTGATCTTGACGAACGGGTCCGGGTGGCGGCGGATGAGCCGCAGCATGCCGATGGCGAGGATGCCGAAGAGCCCGAGCACGAGGAGGGTGCCGAGCAGGCCGAGCTCCTCACCGAGGATCGCGAAGATGAAGTCGTTGTGGGCGGCCGGCAGGTAGGCCCACTTCTCCCGGGAGGCACCCAGGCCCACGCCCGTGAGCCCACCCGTACCGAGGCCGTACATGCCGTGGAGCGACTGGTAGCCGGCCCCCGTGGGGTCCGCTCCGCCCACACCCACGAAGTCCAGGATGCGGTTCACCCGGGAGGGTGAGATCACCACCAATGCGGCGGCGGCCACCAGCCCCACGAGTCCGCCCACCCCGAAGAACCAGCCGGGAACCCCGGCGATCCAGAACGCTCCCACCACCATCGCCACGATCACCATGGCGGTTCCCAGATCGTGCCCGCCGAGCACCAGCGCCAGCCCGATTCCGGCCACCAGGGTGGGCAGGACGAAGTTCTTGAAGTGCCGCAGCCGTTCTCCCTGCGTGGCCAGGACGAGGCCCAGCCACAGGGCGAGGCCGATCTTGAGGAACTCCGAGGGCTGGACGGTCTGCCCCAGTCCGGGGATGAGGACCCAGTTGGTGTTGCCGCCCTCGTTGCGCGCGAGGGGGGTGAAGATCAGCAACTGGAGCCCGAAGGAGAGGATGAGGGCCGGCCACGCCAGCCAGCGGTACCACCGCACCGGGATTCGGGTGGCCACGAAGGCGAGCGGGAGCCCGATCAGCACGAACCGCGCCTGCGGCAGGAACTGCGCGAACGGGTTTCCGTCATTCGCCCGGATGGAGGTGATCGTGGTGGCGGAGAGCACCATCACCACGCCCATGAGGAGCAGCAGGATGGTGGCGCCGCCGATCAGGAAGTAGGACCGCGGACCGCCTCCCGCCTCGGTGGCGGCCTCGCGAGTGGTGGCACGTGCGGGCCAGGCGGCGGTGATCCGCCTGCGTGCCTCCTGCAGCGTGGTCATCATCCCTCCAGCTCTGCCACCGCCCGGGTGAAGGCCTCCCCCCGGTGTGCGTAGCTGACGAACTGGTCCATGGAGGCACTCGCTGGTGCCATCATCACCGTGTCGCCGGGCCGGGCGAGGCGTGACGCGGCCACGACGGCCTGCCGCATCACCTCACCATCGTCTCCGGCTTCCACCTCGAATCGCGGTACCTGCGGCGCGTGTCGCGCGAGAGCGTCCCGCAGGGGGGCGCGGTCCTTCCCGATCAGCACCACCGCGCGCAGCTTGACCGCCACCTCGGCCACGAGTTCATCGAACGTGGCCCCCTTGGCGAGCCCACCGGCGATCCACACCGCGGTCCCGTCCGGGAGGGCCGCCAGCGAGGCCCGTGCCGCGTGCGCGTTGGTGGCCTTGGAATCGTTCACCCAGGCCACGCCGCCCACGGTTCCCACCAGCTCGATGCGGTGGTGGTCCGGCCGGAAGGACCGCAGCGCGCCCCGCACCGCCCCCGGCTCCACCCCCGCCGCGCGCGCGAGGGCCGCCGCCGCCAGCGCGTTGGCGATCACGTGGGGCGGGACGTCCCCACCCTCACGCGGTGCGAGCTGGGCCAGGTCCGCGAGCGTTCCGAGCTCGGCGGCGTGGGTGCGGCGCTCGGCCACGAAGGCCCGGTCCACCAGGACGTCCTCCACGAGCCCCACCTCCCCCACGGCGGGCGACCCCAGCCGGAAGCCGATCGCGCGGCACCCCTCGGCCACCTCCGCCTCCTCCACCATGCGGCGGGTCTGCCGGTCCGCCGTCGAGTAGACGCAGGCGAGCTCCGTGCGCGCGAACACGCGCGCCTTGTCCGTCCAGTAGCCCTCCCAGCCGCCGTGCCAGTCCAGGTGGTCCGCGGCGATGTTGAGGCAGGCGGAGGCGAGTGGCGCCACCGAGTGCGTGGAGTGCAACTGGAAGCTGGAGAGCTCCACGGCGAGGGCGTCCACCCCTCCCGCTGCCGCCACGCGCACGATGGGCTCCCCCACGTTGCCCACGGCCGGCGCGGTGAGCCCGCCCGCCTGGAGCATCGCGGAGAGCATGCCCACGGTGGTGGTCTTTCCGTTGGTGCCGGTGAGGGTCAGCCACGGAGCGTGGGTGCCGTCCGCCCGGGGTGCCCGCACCCGCCACGCGAGCTCCACCTCGCTCCATACCGGCACTCCGGCGGCCGCTGCCGCCCCGTACAGGGGCGCGTGGGACGGAACCCCCGGGGAGACGACGACGACGTCCGGCCCCCCGTCCAGCACGGCAGCTGCCAGCGCGGCGGGGTCCGCCACGTGCGCGAGGGTGGCGCCGGGCAGGTCTGCCGCGGCGGCCTCCACTGCCGCCGCACTCGCGTCGTACCCGGCGACGACGGCGCCCAGGGTGGTGGCAACCTCCGCCGCCGCGCGGCCGGAGGCTCCGAGCCCCACGATCCCCAGCCGCATCCCGGCGAGGGTCACGAGACGCTCACCCACTCGCCGTAGAAGAGGCCCACGCCGAGCGCCACGAACAGGCCCGCGATCAGCCAGAACCTGATCACGATCGTCACCTCACCCCAGCCCTTCAGTTCGAAGTGGTGGTGGAGCGGCGCCATCCGGAACACCCGCTTCTTCGTGAGCTTGAAGGAGCCGATCTGGATGACGTCGGAGAGCACCTCGATCACGAAGAGGCCGCCGATGATCACGGCGAGGAACTGCGTGTGGGTGAAGATCGAGAATCCGGCCACCGCTCCGCCCAGGGCGAGCGAACCGGTGTCCCCCATGAAGATCTGGGCGGGGGAACCGTTCCACCACAGGAACCCGAAGCAGGCTCCCACCAGGGCGGCGCCCAGGATCGCGAGGTCCCAGGGGTCCCGGACCTCGTAGCAGGCGGCGGTGGGGTTCAGCAGGTACTGGCAGCTCTGGTTGAGCTGCCACATGGCGATGATCGTGTAGGCCATGAAGACGAAGATGGACGCGCCGGTGGCGAGCCCGTCCAGCCCGTCGGTGAGGTTCACGGCGTTGGACCAGGCGGTGATCAGGAAGTTGGCCCAGATGATGAAGAGGATGATCCCCACTCCCACTCCCCAGTGGGCGAGCGAGATGTCCGTGTCACGGATGAAGGAGATGTTGAGGGAGGCCGGCGTCCGGTTGTTGGCGTTGGGGAACTGGGTGGCGAGGAAGGCGAAGGTGATTCCCACCGCCGCCTGGCCGATCACCTTCCCGGTGGGATTGAGCCCGAGCGAGCGTTGGCGGGAGATCTTGATGTAGTCATCGAGGAAGCCGATGAGGCCGAGCCCCGCGATCAGGAAGATCAACAGGAGGCCGGAGACGGTGGGGGCGGCGGCGGTGGCGAAGTTGGCCACCAGGTACGCGATCACGGTGGCCACGATGATGACCACCCCGCCCATGGTGGGGGTCCCGCGCTTGGTGAAGTGCGCGGTGGGCCCGTCCTGGCGGATGAACTGCCCGTAGTTGCGCCGGACCAGGTACCTGATGAAGAGGGGCGTGCCGAAGAGCGTGATGAGGAGGCCCACCCCGGCCGAGAGGAGAATCGCGATCATGTGCGCCACCGTCCTGCCAGCCGCCACAGGCCGGTCCCGTTGGATGCCTTGAAGAGGACCACGCTCCCGGGAGAGGCGATGAGGTCCAGAGCCGCCTGCGCGGCGTCGAGGTCGGGCACCACCTGAGCGCCCTGCGTGAGGGGCCCGGCGATCGGGGCCGCCTCGTCACCCACCGCCACCACGTGGTGGATCCCGAGGCGGGCGGCGTGCTCACCCACGGCCCGGTGTTCCGCGGCGCCGTCCTCTCCGAGCTCCCGCATGGCACCGAGCACGGCGATGGTGGGCCTGCCCGCGGCAATCCGGTGGAGGGACCCCAGGGCGGCCGCCATGGAATCGGGGTTCGCGTTGTAGGCGTCGTCGATCACCGTGACCCCGTCGCGCTCTTCGATCGCCATCCGGTGAGGGCTGGAGGGCCCGAGTCCCCCGATCCGGCGGGCGGCCTCCTCGAGGGGCACACCCACCGCCGCCGCGGCGGCGAGCGCGGCCAGGGCGTTGGAGACGTTGTGCTCCCCGGCCAGGCCGAGGTGGACATCCACCTCCTCATCCCCGTGGGTCACACGGAACGAGGGCCTGTCGAACCCGTCGACGGCGATCGCCTGCGCCCGAACCGCCGCGCCGGCCCCCTGACCAAAGGTGAGCACGGTCCCGGGGGCGTTACCCTCCATGGCGAGCACGCGTTCGTCGTCGGCGTTGAGGACGGCGGTCCCCCCCGGGGCGAGGCCGCGGACCAGCTCCCCCTTGGCGCGGGCGATCGCCTCGGGTGAGCCGAACACGCCGAGGTGGGCCTTGCCCACGAGGAGGACCACGGCCACGTCCGGGGGCACGAGCGAGGTGAGGTAGGTGAGATCGCCCTCGCGGTCGGCGCCCATCTCGAGGACCAGGTAGCGGGTCTCGCCGGTGGCGCGCAGCGCGGTGAGCGGGAGTCCGATCTCGTTGTTGAGGGAGCGCTCGGTGGCCACGGTGGGGCCGGGGAGGGCGGCGGCGAGGAGGTCCTTGGTGGTGGTCTTCCCGGCGGAACCGGTGATCGCGAGGACAGTGAGGTTGCCGTGACGGAGGGAGGCCACGTGGTGGGCGGCGATTCGCCCCATGGCGGCCCTCACGTCGTCGACCACGATGAGGGGACGCGCCCCGCCCACCGATTCGGGATCGGAGACGAGCGCACCCGCGGCCCCGGCGGCGAGCGCGGAGGTGACGTGGGCGTGGCCATCGGTGTTCTCCCCCGCCAGCGCACAGAAGATGCCGCCCCGGACCACCTCTCGGGAGTCGATGCTGGCCACGGGAGACGCGGGGGCGTCCGGGCCGAGAAGGGTGCCTCCGCAGGCAGCCGCGATGGAGCTGAGCGTGGTCAGGGGAGGGTGGGAGGGCATCGGTGGAATCGTCTCACGGACCTAGAGGGTGGTGCGGCCGTCGGCGGTCCACGGGAGCTGCGGGGGCTCACCGAAGGAGGGCGCCACGCCGTAGCGCGAGAGGGCGTCGGCCGCCACCACCTGGAAGATCGGTGCCGCGATCGTGCCGCCGTAGAAGCCGGTCTGCGGCTTGAAGATCACCACGGCGATGGCGAAGCGCGGATCGTCCGCGGGGACGACTCCCACGAAGTTCGCCACCACCTCGGTGAGCTGCCCCCTGCTGTTCGCGGTCTGGGCGGTGCCGGTCTTGCCGGCCACCCGGTAGCCCTCCACCACGGCGCGGGTTCCGGTTCCACCCTCGGAGGTGACCGACTCCATCAGCTCGAGCATGGTCTGGGCGGTCTCGGGCGCCAGGACCTCGCGGTCCTCAGGGTACTCCGGCACGGTGACGGCGCCGTCGGCGTGCTCGATCGAGGAGATGAGGCGGGGGGTCTGGTAGACGCCCCCGTTGCCGAACGCGGCCACCATCGCCACGTTCTGCACCAGGGTGATCGCGTACCCCTGGCCGAACATGTTGACGAACCGGGTACGGCCGTCCCACGTATCCGGAGGGGTGAGGATCCCGGCGGACTCCCCGGGGATATCGATCCCGGTGCGCTCACCGAATCCGAAGTCCCGCATGTACTGGTAGCGGGTCTCGTCCGACATCAACTGGCCGATCTCGATCGTCCCGACGTTCGAGGAGGTGGCGAGGATTCCCGCGGTGGTCAGGTCCAGGGGCTCGTGGTACGAGTGCTCGGTGAAGGTCTGGCCGTTGAACGTGCCCTGGTAGGGCACGTGGAACACCGAGCCGGCATCCACCAGTCCCTCGTTGACCGCCGAGGCGAGGGTGAGCAGCTTGCCCGTGGATCCCGCCTCGTAGGGGGAGGTGATCGAACGGGCACCCCGGTCAGCCGCGCTGCTCGCGCCCGGGTTGCCCGGATCCACCGAGCCCGAGTCCGCCAGCGCCAGCATGTTGCCGGTTCCGATCTCCATGACCGCCACTCCGGCCCAGTGGGCGCCGTAGCGGCTGACGGCGTCATCCGCCTGCTGCTGCGCGAGGAACTGGAGATCGCGGTTGATCGTGGTGGTGATGGTGGCACCGGGCAGGGCCTCGGTGATCTCGTTGGTGCCGGTGGGGATCACCTGGCCCCCATTGCCGATCTCCACCGTCTCGCTACCGGGAATGCCCGTCAGGACCTCGTCGAAGGCCTGCTCGAGCCCGCCGAGCCCGTAGTGGTCCCGTCCCACGAATCCCACCACGTTTCCGGCGGTGTTGGCGTTCGGATACTCCCGCACGGCCACCCACTCGGGTTCGATTCCCGGGATGCCGAGCTGGCGGATCTCCCGCCACTGGGAGGGCAGGAGGTTGCGCGCCAGGTAGCGCCAGGTGGAGTCCCCCACCATCTCGCCCCCCAGTTCGGCCTTGTCCCGGCCGAGGACGGGCGCGAGGAGTTCTGCCGCCGCGGCTGCCCCGGTTCCCACGACCTCGCCGTCCACCCGGTGGACCCACTGCTCGACCACCCGCTGGTTGACCGCCACGTGGACCCGTTCGCCCGAGGTGGCCAGGACCTCGCCGTTGGCATCGAGGATGGCGCCCCGGGGTGCCTCGATCTCGTAGGTACGCAGCCGCTCCGCCTTGGCCTGGGCCGCGAGGGCGGGGCCCTGGACCGCCTGGACGAGGATGATCCGGGCGGCGAACACCGCGAACAGGATGACGAGGAAGACTGAGACCGCCTTCCGCCGTCTCAGTCCGGTGCGCTCCTGGCCTTCGGACCAGTGGTGGCTCTGGGTCACTTACCCCTCTCCCGCCTCCGGGGTTCCAAGGATGCTCTGAGAGGCGATCGACACGTAGAGGGTCGCCTCTGCGGGAACCATACCGAGAGACGCGGCGGAGTCTTGGAGGGCGGCCGGTGCGCCGAGAGATTCGAGCTTTCCGGCGAGCTCCGCCTGCTGCTCCTTCAGGTGGGTGAGCTGGATCTGCTGGTCGTGGATCCGGTAGGAGGACACCGCCATCGCCGTGTTGAGCAGGAGGGCGCCCACCAGGGAGCCGAGCAGGATGATCGCGCACAGCAGGAAGAAGGGCATGAGCGAGCGGCCGGGCTCGGGTGAGCGGATGATCTGCAGCCGGGGTGCTCGCGCCGCGGAGGGGGCGTGGAGCGGCGCGGTAACGCGGGCGGGCATGCTCATCGGGTGCTCCTTGGGGTGTTCGGGTGCTGGGCTCGGATTCGGGTTGCGGCGCGCAGCCGCACGGACGCGGCGCGGGGGTTGGTGGCGATCTCCGCCGCATCGGCCTTCTCGGCGCCGCGGACCAGGAGTTCGAAGGTGGGGCGCTGCTCGTCCAGTTCCACCGGCATCCCGACGGGAGCCGAGGAGGTGGAGCGGCGGACCAGTTCCTGCTTGACGATCCGGTCCTCGAGGGACTGGTAGGCCAGGACCACGATCCGTCCCCCCACCCGGAGGTTGTCCAGTGCGGCCGGGACCGCGCGCTCGAGGATCTCGAGCTCCCGGTTCACGGCCACGCGGAGCGCCTGGAAGGTGCGCTTGGCCGGGTTGCCCCCGGTGCGGCGGGCGGCGGCGGGGATCGAGTCACGGACGATCTCGACCAGCTCACCCGTGCGGGTCAGGGGGGCCGACTCACGGCGGAGCACGATCTGGCGCGCGATCCGCGGCGCGAACTTCTCCTCGCCGTCGCGGTAGAGGATCCCGCGCAGTTCTGCCTCGGTGGCGGTGGCGAGCAACTCGGCGGCGGAGATGGACTCCGTGGTGTCCATCCGCATGTCGAGGGGAGCATCGTGGGCGTAGGAGAAGCCCCTCTCCCGCTCGTCCAGTTGCATGGAGGAGACGCCGAGGTCCATGAGGACGGCGTCCGCCGCGGGGGCACCGGCCGCCTCGAGGGCGCCGGCCACGTCGTCGTAGGTGGTGTGGACGGCGGTGAAGCGCTCCCCGAACGGCTCGAGCCGCTCGCTGGCGAGGCGCAACGCCTCGGGATCGCGATCGATCCCCACCACCCGGGCCGAGGGCAGGGCGGTCAGGAACGCCTCCGTGTGCCCGCCCATCCCGAGCGTGCAGTCCACGAGCACGCCCCCGTCGGCAAGGGCGGGGGCGAGGAGTTCGATGCAGCGCTCGGCGAGCACAGGAACGTGACGCGCGGCGGTGTCTGGTGCTGGTGCCACGTCCCCTCCCTTCCTCGTTGACCGGTGCGTGACAGTGGTGGTCGGTGGGCCCTCCTCCCCCCGACCAGGACTCCCGCCTGGTTCTGGCGCCGGGGAAGTGCGTCAGATACAGGAGGAAGACCTCATCGGGAGAGATCAGAACAGTCCGGGGACCACCTCCTCGGCCGTCTCGGAGTAGGCGGTCTCCTGCGCATCCAGGTAGGTGGCCCATGCCTGGGCATCCCAGATCTCCACCCGGGTGCCGGCACCGATCACGGCGAGATCGCGATCGAGGCCGGCGTACTGGCGGAGCTGGGCGGGGATCGTGACGCGGCCCTGCTTGTCCGGCATCTCGTCCGTGGCCCCGGAGAGGAAGACGCGGAGGTAGTCGCGCGCCTGCTTGGAGGTCACGGGTGCCGTGCGGAGCTGCTCGTGGAGCCGCTCGAACTCACGCATCGGGAACGCGTAGAGGCACCGCTCCTGGCCGCGGGTGAGGACGAGGCCGGAGGCGAGCTCATCGCGGTACTTGGCGGGGAGGATCAGGCGGCCCTTCTCATCCAACTTGGGCTCGTACGTACCGAGGAACACAGGCCACCTCCTTCCACTCCGCTCGCGTCGGCTCCACATTACTCCACTTCCATCCACCGTCAAGGCAGAAACGGCAGAAATCTCTGTGAAGATGTCGAAAAATCGTTGGAAACACGCGGTGGAGCGGAGTGGAGGGAAAATCACGCGATCCGGGCCGCGCGGGCCTCACTCATCCGGGGGCGCGGCGGATCCGGGCAGAGAAAAAGCCCCGAGGCATCTGCCTCGGGGCCCTGGTGGAGCGGAGTGGAGCTAGCTGTTCTCCTGGCGCTTCTCCCAGCGCTCCTGCTGCCGCTCCATGAAGCTCGAACTGCCGCCCTTACGCGCGGGGCTCGGCGAATCCGGGTCATCGGCGGGTGCGGCGGCGGAGCTGGAGCCCGACGTCAGCGTGGTGGCGAGCAGTGCACCCGCCAGCATCCCCACGAAGCCGAGGATGCCCAGCCACACCTGGTTCGCGGCCACCCCGGCCACGAGCGCTCCAATTCCGATCAGCGCCACGAGGATGCCGAGGGAGAGCCTGCGGACATCGAATCGGCCGCGGGCCGGGGCCTGGAGGGACTGTGCCAACTCAGGATCGGCGTCGCGGAGCTGCTGCTCCATCTGGGCGAGCACGCGCTGCTCGTATTCTGACAGCGGCATTTCGCGCCTCCTCACGCCTGGACAAGCTGTATGGCAAGGATAAGCGCCCGTGGGGGCTTCGCAAAGTCGAGAAGGTGGAGACTTCGCAACGATCCTTCACTCCTCGGGCACCTCGAGGAGGGAGGCGGGGGTGATGGTGGCCCTCCCGAACTTCCGGTGGACCTCGTCCATGGCCCGCTCCGCGGCCAACTGCGAGTCCGAGGCATCGAGCGTTGCCTGCCAGCCGGCGGCCTCCTGATCGAGCAGCCCGTCCGTGCGCACCCCGAGGAGGCGCACCCCACCGCGGCGCAGTGCCACCTGGCCCAGCAGGTCCCGGGCGGCGGCCGCGATCTCCGCGGCGAGGAAGGTGGGGGCGCCGAGAGTGCGGGAGCGGGTGAGGGTGGTGAAGTCCGAGTGCCTCACCTTGAGGGTCACGCGGGTGCACTCGAGCCCCGCGGCCCTCAGACGGGTGGCGCACTCGTGGGACTGGCGCAGGACCACCCGATCGAGTTCGTCCCTCTCCGTGATGTCGCGGGCGAAGGTCTGCTCGGTGGAGATCGACTTCTCCACCCGGCCCGGGGATACGGCGCGGTCATCCCTCCCCCACGCGAGTTCGTGCAGGCGGGCCGCCAGGGCCGGCCCCACCCACCGGGCCAGCGATGCCTCCGGGACGTCCGCGAGCTGCGCCACATCCCGCACCCCCTTCGATGCGAGGAGCTCCCGGGTACGCTCCCCCACTCCCCACAGCGCTCCCACGGGGAGCGAGTGGAGGAAGGGGACGGTCTGGGAGAGCGGCACGAGCATGACCCCCTCCGGCTTGGCGAATCCGGAGCACAGCTTGGCCACGTGCTTGGTGCCCGCCACACCCACGGAGGAAGGAACCCCCACCTCCTCGCGGATCCGCCGGCGGATGGCATGGGCGATCGTCATGGGTGGCCCCAGCCGGCGGATCGACCCCGCCACATCGAGGAAGGCCTCATCGATGGAGACCTGCTCCACGAGCGGCGTGATCGAGTCCAGCACCGCCACCACCTGACGGGAGACCTCCCGGTAGCGGCCGTGCCTCCCGGCGATCACCACGGCGTCCGGGCACAGCCGTAGCGCCTGGGCGGTGGGCATCGCGGAGTGCACTCCCACCGCCCGCGCCTCGTAGCTGGCCGACGCCACCACGCCCCGCTCGCTCCCGCCCACGATCACCGGGCGGCCGGCGAGGCTCGGATCGTCGAGCACCTCCACGGATGCGAAGAACGCGTCCATGTCCACGTGGAGGACGTTCGTGCCCGCATCGTCCCCGCCCCACTCGCGGCGCACACCCGCCCGAGGACCCCGTGACACCCGACCACCTCCCGCCCATCCAGAGTATCGTTCGGCCATGCCCGCCAGAGGAAGCACCGAGCGCGCCCCCGCGTGGCCGGAGGCACCCGTCCAGACAGGGCACGCCCTCCTCGAGGTCCGGGAGGTCGCCCCCCGCCAGGCCATGTTCTTCATCGACGGGATGGAGTCCTCCTACATCGATCTGGACCACCCCGAGCACCTCGAGTTCGAGTACATGCAGCACGCGGACGCGATCGTGGCCAGCCACCTCGGCGATCAGACCCCCCTGCGCGCCCTCCACCTGGGTGGCGGGGCGTGCGCGCTCGCGCGGGCGTGGGACGCCACCCACCCGGGCTCGGCCCAGCTCGCCGTGGAGTGGGACCCGGAGATCGCCCGCCTCGTGCGCACCTGGTTTCCCCTCCCCCGTTCGCCCCGGCTGCGGATCCGCACCGAGGACGCCCGCGCGGCCCTCGATGCCTTCCCCGAGGGGCGCTGGGACGTGGTGGTCCGCGACGTGTTCGTGCACGGCCAGGTCCCCGAGCACCTGAGGACTCCATCCGCGTGGGCGGCGATGCGCCGCGTGCTGACCCCCTCCGGGGTGGTGGTGACCAACATCGCCGACTCCGCCCCCCTCACCCAGGCGCGCCAGGACGTGGCGAGCGCACTGGAGCACCTGGGCTCCGCCGTCGTGATCGCGGACCCGGCCGTGCTCAAGGGGCGGCGCTACGGGAACGTGATCGTGGGGGCCTCCGCCCGCCCCCTCGATCCGGTGGACATCGCCCGGCGGGTGCACGGGCTCCCCATGCCCGCGCGCGTGCTCTCGGGGCGGGACGCGGAGGCGTTCGCGGGCCGGTAGGGCCGGGAGGTCAGGAGCCGGCGGGACGCAACCCGGCGGCGTCGCGGGTGGTACGGCGCCAGGGGGCCGGGCGGGAGACGAGGCGGACGATCCGGCTGGCGCCGCCGCCACCGCCGGCGCGGTGGAGCTCGATCGCCTGGTGGTAGTAGCCCACGAGGGCCTCGGTGGCGCTGCGCCACGAGTGCCGCTCGGACTCGGCGCGCCCCGCGGCGGAGAGTCGCGCCCGCAGGCCCGGGTCCGTGAGGAGCTGACGCAGGCGGACGGTCATCGCCCCGGCGTCATGGGGCGGGACGAGGAATCCGGTGGCGCCGTCGTCGATCACGAACGGGATCCCCCCGGCGTCCGCACCCACCACGGGAACACCGCTCGCCATGGACTCCATCGCCACGAATCCGAGGGTCTCCGTGGTGGAGGTGAAGGCGAAGGCGTCCGCGGAGGCGAAGGCGCTCGCGAGCTCATCGCCACTCATGTACCCCGCGAAGAAGGTGGCGGTGCCCGCGAACATCTCCTCCAGCTCCTCGCGGAACGGTCCCGATCCCACGAACGCGAGCCGGGCGCCGATATCCGCGAGGTTCCGGATGGGGATGAGGAGGTCCTCCAGGTTCTTCTCCCTGGACAGCCGCCCCACGTAGAGCACGAGGGGGGCGTCCGGGTGGCCCTGGGTGAGGTGCTCACGCATCTGGCGGGAGGCGCGGTCCGGCCGGTAGGTGCGGGTGTCCACGGCCTTGGGCCACAGGCCCACGCGGCGCAGGCCGAACTCGCGGGCCCGCTCCAGCATCGGCCCGGAGGTGCACAGGTTCACCTCGGCCTGGTTGTGCAGGAACCGGATGACGCCCTCCGCCGTGGGGCGGAGCAGGCTGATCCCCATCTCCTCCGTGTACTTGGGCAGGTCCGTGTGGAAGGAGGCGAGGAGTGGGAGATCGCGGCGCCGGGAGGAGAGCACGCCGTAGCCCCCGATCCACACGGGGTTGACGGCGTGGACCAGATCGGGACGGAAGTCCGCGAGCTCGGTGGCGATCCCCACGGTGGGCAGCCCGAAGCGGACCTCCGGGTAGAGGGGCTTGAAGGCCACCGAGTTCACGCGCACCACCTTGGCGCCCGCGTGGGTGGGAGGCGGCTCGCCGGGCGCGAACACGATCACCTCGTGTCCGAGCTCCTCGAGGGCCTCGAGGGTGCGGATGATCCGCGTGACCACGCCATCGATCTTCGGGAGGAAGGTCTCGGTGAAGAGGGCGATGCGCATGGTGGTGGGCTGGTGGCGGGCGCGGGCGGGGCGCTACTTGCCCTGGAGCGAGGGCGGGATCCCCGCCTCGTTGTCCGCGGTCCAGGTGGAGGTGGCGGGGATCTTGGAGAAGTCCACGCGGTCCCTGTACCTCCCGGCGGTCTGCTCCACCTCCAGCAGGAGGCCCTCGGAGAGCCTGGTGGGGTTCAGCCCCAGCTCCAGGAACGTGTCATTCGTGACGTGGAGCTCGTTCTCGGCGGCCTCGTTGCGCGGGTTCGGGACCATCTCCACCTGGGCGCCGGTGAGCTCCCCGATCAGGTGGGCGAGTTCGCGCACGCGGTGCGTCTCGGTCATCTGGTTGAAGATCTTGACGCGCTCCCCCGCCTCCGGCGGATTCTCGAGCGCGATCTGCACGCAGCGCACCATGTCCTGGATGTGGATGAAGGCGCGGGTCTGGCCGCCGGTGCCGTGCACGGTCAGGGGGTAGCCCACCGCCGCCTGGACCAGGAAGCGGTTGAGGACCGTGCCGTAGTCGCCGTCGTAGTCGAAGCGGTTGATGAGGCGCTCATCCGAACTGGTCTCCGCCGTGTTCGTGCCCCAGATGATCCCCTGGTGGAGGTCCGTGATGCGGAGGCGATCGTTCTTGGCGTAGTACGCGAACAGGTTCTGATCAAGCACCTTGGTCATGTGGTAGACCGAGCCCGGGTTCGTGGGATAGAGGATCTGCTGCTCGATCACGTCCTCCCCGTTGGCCACCTGGATATCGAGGTAGCCCTCCGGGATCGCCATTCCGGCGGTGCCGTAGCCGTACACCCCCATGGTGCCGAGGTGCACCAGGTGCACGTCCCGCCCGGACTCCACGATCGCCGCCAGCACGTTGTGGGTGGCGTTCACGTTGTTGTCCACGGTGTAGCGCTTGTTGCGCGAGTTCTTCATCGAGTAGGGCGCGGCGCGCTGCTCCGCGAAGTGGATGATCGCGTCCGGCCCCTCGTGGGTGATGAAGTCCAGGAGGGAATCGTAGTCCTGGGCCACATCGATGTTGCGGAAGGAGATGTCCCGGCCCGCGGTCTCCTTCCAGGCCGAGATCCGCTCCTCGATCGGCCGGATCGGCGTGAGCGACTCCGCCCCGAGCTCCTCATCGATCGCCCGGCGCGAGAGGTTGTCGATGATGGTCACATCGTGGCCGCTGGCCGAGAGGTGCAGCGCCGCGGGCCAGCCGCAGAATCCGTCTCCGCCGAGTACCGCGATCTTCATTCCGTCTCCTGATCTCGCCCACGCCCGCCGGGTCCGGAGGGCATCGTGGTCGAGACTAGCGCGAGAATCAGGGGTTTCCCGCATCGTCCGAATCAGTTCAGGAGCCGGACACCCGGGGTTCATCGCCCGGCTCGGACCCGGGCTCGCCGAGGTCCCCGAGGTCCGCCAGGAACGCCTCGGCGGCCGCACCGATCTCCTCGGCCGTGGGGATCTGCATGTCCCGCCCGCCCGGCTCGTCGGCCGAGAAGAGCTGGGGCTGGGCCTCGCGCAGTGCGTCGAACTGGGTCTCGAGTGCTGCCACGTGGGCTGCCGCCTCCTCCCCGACGACGCCGGCGAGTTCCGCTTCGAACCGTGCCGCTGCCGCGTCCAGTTCCCCCACGGGGAGCGCGAAGTCGGCGGCGTGGGCGAGCCTGCGCACCAGCGCGGCCGCGGCCGCCGGGTAGGGGTGGTGGGCCAGGTAGTGCGGGATCGCCGCGGAGTATCCGACCGTGTCCGTGCCGGCCTGGCCGAAGGCGAGCTCGAGCACGTTCGAGGCCTGGGCGGGGAACTGGAGGGTCCCCATGATGCCCTCGTCCTCCGTGCGGAGTTCGGGGCGCGAGGCGTGCGAGGTGATCTGCACGGGCCGGGTGTGCGGCACCCCGGTGGGGAATCCCTGGAGCACGAAGGTGCGGTCCACGCCGAACCGCTCGGCCAGCGCGAGCACGGTCTCGGTGAACCGGTTCCACCGCAGGTCTGGCTCCTGCCCGTGGAGCAGGAGGAGCTCGCTGCCCTCGTCATCCCGCACCAGGTCGATCGCGAGTTCGGAGGGGTGGAGGTCCGTGAACTGGCCGTCCTGGTAGACGATCGTGGGACGGTGCCGGTGGAAGTCCGTCACCTCGTCCTGGTCGAAGGTGGCCACGCGGTCGTGCTGGAGGGAACCGGTCAGGTGCTCGGCCACGATCTGGGCGGCGGCACCGGCGTCCATCGGGGAGTGGAGGGCGATCACGAGGGATCGCACATCGAGCTTCTCCGCGATCGGTTCGAGGCGCACGAAGTTCCGGGCAGGTCCATCGCCTGGTGTCAGATGCTCGTTCATGGCGGGCTCCCTTCCTCTTGTGCTCCCACACTGCCCAACGCTGCCGGGCCCCGTGGGTATTCCGCGATCCGCTGGCGCGCGGGGGACGGTGTAGACGATAATGGAGGGCTGTTGATGCGGGTGATGCGGCGCTCCGGGCGCTTCGCGAGGGCCTGGAGACGATGGGAGAGCTTGGGTGTCCAATGATTCCGAGGTCCGCGAGATCGGCCTGGAACAGAACCACCTCGATCGGGTCTACGCCCGCCTGGACGAGCTACGGGCCGGGTATGCCGCGAACCTGGCAGGGGTCCGGCGGGAGGGGCCGAGCGGGAGCCCGCAGAACCGCTCGGAGCGGGACGCGTTCGCCGCACACTACGAGGACATGATCTCCCGGCTCGATCAGGTGGAGAACCGGCTCGTGTTCGGGCGGATGGACTTCGCCGGGGACCCGGAGCCCCGCTACATCGGCCGCCTCGGAATCCTCTCGGACACCCAGGACCAACTCCTCCTCGACTGGCGCGCTCCGTCAGCCCGCCCGTTCTACCAGGCCACCGCCGCCCACCCGGGGAATGTGGTCCGGCGCCGCCACATCACCACCGAGGGCCGGCGGGTGGTCAGCATCGAGGACGAGCTCCTCAACTCCGAGGCGATCACCGAGGAGGTGGCCACGTCCCTGACCGGCGAGGGCGCACTCTTCGCCGCCCTCGCGGCGGCACGTGAGGGCCAGATGAGTGACATCGTGGCCACGATCCAGTCCGAGCAGGACGCCATCATCCGCGACGCGATGGACGGGATCCTCGTGGTGCAGGGCGGGCCGGGAACGGGGAAGACCGCTGTGGCGCTCCACCGTGCCGCCTACCTCCTCTACGCCCACCGAGAGCGGCTGCAGCGCTCCGGCGTCCTGATCGTGGGCCCCACCCGGGTCTTCCTCGACTACATCGACCAGGTGCTCCCCTCGCTCGGGGAGAACGACGTGGTGTCCACCACGATCGGAGACCTGCTCCCGGGAACCTCCACCCGCCTCCGGGAGGATGAGGAGATCGCAGCGATCAAGGGCCACCTCGAGATGTCCCGAGTGGCCGAGCGGGCGGTGAAGGCCCTCCAGCGCGTGCCCGGGGCCGTGCAGCGGATCGTGGTGGAGGGCGTGCCGATCGAGGTGAGGCCCGAGACGGTCCGCACCGCGATGTCGAAGGCACGGCGCTCGGCCTCCACGCACAACGAGTCCCGCACCCCGTTCGTCCTCGCCATGCTCGATGACCTGGTGAAGCAGTACGCCGTGGGCCGCGGCCTGGACGAGTCGGACGACTACCTCTACCTCTACGAGGACGTCCGCACGAACCGCGAGGTCCGGATCGCCCTCAACCTGTGCTGGATGCCGACGACGCCGCATGGCCTGCTCGAGAAGCTCTACTCGCGGCCCGAGCTGCTCGAACTCCATGCCCCCACGCTCAGCCACCAGGAGCGCGAACTCCTGCTGCGCGAGCCGGGGAGCCCGTGGACCATCTCGGACATCCCAATCCTCGATGAGCTCGCCGAGCTCCTCGGCCCCCACGAGGAGGCCGAGGCCCGCCGCTCGCGCATGGAGGACGAGGCCCAGGCCCGGGAGCAGCTCGAGTTCGCCCAGCAGGCCATCGAGTCCCAGGACCTCGGAGGCGGCATGGTCTCCGCCTCCATGCTGGCGGCCCGGTTCCGCGCCGAGGGTCCGCGCCGCACGTTGGCCGAACGGGCGGCGGATGACCGCACGTGGACCTACGGGCACATCGTGGTGGACGAGGCGCAGGAGCTCTCCCCCATGGCGTGGCGCTCCCTGCTCCGCCGGGTCCCCCTGCGCTCGATGACGGTGGTGGGCGATCTCGCGCAGCAGTCCTCCTCCACGCCGGCGCCCACGTGGCGCTCCCTCATGGGGAAGGCGGGCCGGGAGCACGTGCGCCAGGCAGCCCTCACCGTCTCCTACCGGACCCCCGCAACGGTGCTCGACCTGGCGGGGAGGGTCCTCATGGCGGGCGCTCCTGCCGACTACCTGCCCCTCACCGCAGCGCGCGACGTTCCGGATGCACTCCGGGTGACCCACGGCCACTGGCGCGATGTGCTCGTGCCCGTGGTCGCCCGCGAGTTGGAGGAGAGCGGGCGGGGCAAGGTGGCCGTCCTGGCCCCCACCGAACAGGTCTCGGGTGTCCTCAGCGAGCTCCGCGGTCAGTTCGAGGAACAGCTCCGCTCTCCCGATGGGAACCCCCTGCGGGCACCCCTCGTGGTTCTCGATGCACCTGCCTCCAAGGGTCTCGAGTTCGATGTGGTGATCGTGGTGGAGCCCGCCGAGATCGCGCACCGCTCCACGGGGGACATCTACGTGGCGATGACGCGGTGCACCAAGCGCCTCCACGCGGTCTACCGCGATGCGCTTCCGCCGGGATGGGACCACGATTCGGGCGGGCGGGCCGGCTAGTCCCGCGCATGGTGGAGACTGGATCGGTGGCACGAGCACTACTCCTGGAAAACCCGCATCACGAGACCGATGCGCTGCTGCGCGCCGTGGGCCTCGAGGTGGAGCGGCATCCCGGCGCACTGGATGAGGACGAGCTGATCGAGGCGCTGGACGGCGTGAGCCTCCTCGGCATCCGCTCCAAGACGCGGGTGACCAAGCGCGTGTTCGAGGCCCATCCCCAGCTCGAGGCCATCGGGACCTTCTCCATCGGCACCACCCAGATCGACCTCCTGGAGGCGACGCGGGCGGGCGTTGCGGTCTTCAACGCCCCGTTCTCCAACACCCGCTCCGTGGTGGAGCTCGCGGTGGCGGAGATCATCGCGCTGAACCGGCGCCTGACCGAGCGGGATCGCGCGCTCCACGAGGGCCGGTGGGAGAAGTCCGCGGCCGGCGCCCACGAGGTGCGCGGGCTGACGCTGGGGATCATCGGCTACGGCAATATCGGCACCCAGCTCTCGGTGGTGGCGGAGGCCCTCGGCATGACCGTGGTGTTCTTCGACCTCCAGGAGCGACCCGCCCTGGGCAATGCCAAGCGGTGCCGCACCATGGAGGAGGTGTTCCGCGCGGCGGACGTGGTGTCCATCCACGTGGACGACTCCCCCGCCAATGGTGGCCTCATCGGCGCACGCGAGTTCTCCCAGATGAAGCAGGGAACCCTCTTCCTCAACCTCTCCCGCGGGTTCGTGGTGGATGTGGAGGCGCTGCGGGACAACATCGTGGAGGGACACATCGCCGGCGCCGCGGTGGACGTGTACCCGGAGGAGCCGAAGGCCAATGGTGATCCGTTCGCCTCGCCGCTGCGCGGCCTGCCGAACGTGATCCTCACCCCCCACATCGGCGGATCCACGCTCGAGGCGCAGTACGAGATCGGCCAGTTCGTGGGGAACAAGCTCGCGGGCTACGCGAAGGCGGCCTCCACGGACATGTCCGTGAACCTTCCCCGCCTCACCCTCACGCCCTCCCCCGAGTCGAGGTACCGGGTGGCGTGGGTGCACCGCAACATGCCCGGTGTCCTGGCGCTCGTGAACCAGGCGTTCGCGGAGTCCGGCGCCAACATCTCCGGCCAGATCCTCGGCACCGTGCACGAGATCGGCTACATGATCACGGACCTGAGTTCCGAGATCGCCCCCGAGGCACTGGAGGCCCTGCGCAACCTGGAGGGCACGATCCGGCTGCGCGTTCTGGAGCGCCACCTGCGGGGGTAGACCACCGTGATCCGGTGGTGCCGCGGGCTTCCCCTCCCCGGCACCACCGGAGGCCTTCAGTTCTCGAGCTCCTTGAGCTCCGCGATCGCGTTCTCGAAGTCCTCGAGGGTGGTGAAGGACGAGTATACCGAGGCGAATCTGAGGTAGGCCACGGTGTCGAGGTCCCGGAGCGGGCCGAGGATCGCCATCCCCACATCGTTCGTATCCACCACCGACGATCCCAGTGAGCGGACCTGCTCCTCCACCCCCTGTGCCAGGACGGCGATCTCATCCTCGGTCACCGGGCGGCCCTGGCACGCCTTGCGCACGCCCGCGATGATCTTCTCCCGGATGAACGGCTCGGAGACCCCGCTCCGCTTCATCACGCTCAGCGTGGCGGACTCCACCGTGGTGAAACGCCGGTGGCAGGAGGGGCACTCCCGGCGGCGCCGGATGGAGGTGCCATCATCCGATGTGCGCGAGTCCACCACGCGCGAGTCGTTGTTGTGGCAGAACGGGCAGTGCATCCCCGAACCGTAGTGCGCCACTCCCGCGCACCGCAAACGGTCCGCGAGCACGGTGCTCATGGCGCCGGGAGGACCAGGACCTGACCCGGATGGATCTGTGCACCGGCAAGCCCGTTGAGCTCCACGATCTGCGCGACCGCGTCCCGCACATCGGTCCCCGGGACCGCGGCGGCGATGGACCACAGGGTGTCCCCCGATCCCACCACCACGGACTCGCCCGCCACTGGTGCGGCGCGAAGGACGAGTCCGATCGCCACCCCGGCCAGGATCGCGAGGACCGAGGCGGCCAGCCCCACCAGGACCCGTACGGCCGCGCGCCCACGGGCGGTGAGCACCAGCGGTGGCTGTACTGCGCCGCTCCGCCCGCTGGCAACCGGGCGCGGCGCGGAACGCGACGCCCAGCGCAGGGCGGCCACCAGCGCACGCCGGCCCGCCTCATCGTCGGCGGCGGCGCGCGCGGCATCCGCCTCGGTCACCACCCGGAGGTGGCGCGAAATGGGTGCCGACTCCGCCGGAGCGGTGGGAAGGGTGATCGGCAATGCACTCATGGGGTCCTCCTCGAACGCCTGTTCGTCGAACGTCTGTGCCAAACATAGCGAAGGGATCCGACAATGTCGAGACATTCTCGAACAAATGTTTGATATTCATCCGTTCTCGCCCTACGCTGGTAACCACCAGTGAACCGAGACCCACTGACACGAACGATCGGGAGTTGAACATGGAGCAGCGAGAAGGCCTCACCGGGCGCCAGGCGCTCGTGATGGAGACGATCCGTACCGCCCTCTCGGAGCGCGGGTTTCCCCCCACCCTCCGGGAGATCGGTGATGCCGTGGGCCTGCAGAGCCCCTCATCCGTGAAGCACCAACTCGATGTGCTGGAGAGGAAGGGCTACATCCGCCGCGATCCGCGCCGTCCCCGCGCCCTCGAGGTGGTGGACCATCGGGAGGGGCCGGATGTCACCCCGGCCCCGATCGAGTTCCTCGGACAGGAGAACGCGGCCGGCGCGCTCGTCCCGCTCGTGGGGCGGATCGCCGCCGGTGGCCCGGTGCTCGCCGAGCAGAACGTGGAGGACATCTTCACCCTCCCCCGCCAGCTCGTGGGTGAGGGCGAGCTCTTCATGCTCCGCGTCTCGGGCGAGTCCATGATCGATGCGGCGATCTGCGATGGGGACTGGGTGGTGGTCCGCCGCCAGCAGAGCGCGGAGAACGGCGAGGTGGTGGCGGCGCTGCTCGATGACGAGGCAACGGTCAAGACGCTCCAGCGCCGGGACGGGCACATCTGGCTCATGCCGTCGAACGCCGCCTACTCCCCCATCCTCGGGGACCACGCCACCATCCTCGGCAAGGTGGTCTCCGTCCTGCGTTCCCTCTAGCTGCGCGCGGGCCCACCCACACCCGCCGCCAGCGCCGCGAGTGAGGTGCGGACCTGCTGCGCGTCCCGCGTAGGCCACAGCTCGGGAAGGGACTTCATCAGGAAGCGGCCGTAGCCTGAGGTGGCCACCCTCGGATCGAGGATCGCCACCACGCCCCGATCGGTGGACCTCCGGATGAGCCGTCCCGCCCCCTGGGCGAGCAGGAGCGCGGCATGGGCCACGGACACCTCCATGAACCCGTTCCTCCCCCGCGCCTCGGCCACCTCGGTCCGGGCGGACATGATGGGGTCATCGGGGCGGGGGAAGGGAATCCGGTCGATGGTGACGAGGCGGCACGTCTCGCCCGGGACGTCCACGCCCTGCCAGAGCGAGAGGGTCCCGAACAGGCTGGTGGCCGGGTCCGCAGCAAAGGCCCGCACCAGCTCGGGGAGCTGGTCCTCCCCCTGGCACAACACGGGCGTGGACACCCGCCCGCTCACGAACTCGGCCGCACGCTGGGCACCCCGCAGCGAGGAGAAGAGGCCGAGGGTGCCGCCGCCTGCCGCCGCCACCAGATCGGCCAGTTCTTCCAGCGCCTCCTGCGCCACGCCCTCCCGGCCCGGACGCGGGAGGCGTGCCGCCACGTAGAGGATGCCCTGGTGCCGGTAGTCGAACGGCGAGCCGTAGTCGGCGCCGCTCCACTCCCGGCCTCCCTCTCCACCAAGCCCGAGGGTCCGCGCGGCGGCCTCGAATCCACCGCCCAACTGGAGGGTCGCGGAGGTGGCCACCACGGCCCTGTCCCCCACCAGGTGCTCCGCGATGGGCTTCGCCACCTCGAGGGGTGCCAGGTGGAGGCGCGGCGGGTCGGAGCCCTCGCGGCCCCGGTCGATCCACGCCACATCACGCCGCGCCGCAACGGTGTCAGAGACGAGCCGCTCGCAGATCTCGGCGAGCACCACGAGTTCGGACTTCACAACGGCACGTGCGCCCGCGTCGTCGTCGCTTCCCACTCCCCCCATCTCGCTGGTAGCCGCACGCGCGGCGGCGCCCACCACCAGGGCGGCGTCCGCGAGCCCGGGGGGCACGGCCACCAGGCGTCCCGCCGGGAGGGGGTCGAGCGCAAGCCGCAACGAGGAGGCGGACTGCTGGAGCTTCTCGAGGGCGGACTTCGCATGCCGTGCCACCCCACGGCCCACGCGGTCCACGGTCTGGGCGGAGAGCTCCACGGACGCGGCCGAGGTGACGCGGGGGACCAGGTCGTGGGCCTCGTCGATCACGAGGAGGCCGTGCTCGGGCAGGGCCCCGGGTGAGCCGGCCGCCGCCACCCCGAGCATGGCGTGGTTGGTGACCACCACGTCGGCGGCGTGGGCGAGGTTCCGGGCGCGCTCGGCGAAGCACTCGTCACGGACCGGGCACCTCGATCCGAGGCACTCCAGCTTGGTGACGGAGACCTGCCGCCAGGCGCGGTCCGAGACGCCCGGGACCAGGTCGTCGCGGTCCCCGCTCTCGGTCTCCTCCGCCCACGCCCGTACCCGGAGCACCTGCTGCCCGAGCCCGCCGCGCGGACCCTCCGGCGCGCGCGCACTGCCCGCGTCCGTGGGGAAGAGGGTGGGTTCGTCCTCATCGGGATACCCGCCGCCCACCTTGTGGAGGCACACGTAGTTGTGCCACCCCTTCAGGAGCGCCACGCGGGGGCGCGTCCCCGTCTCGGCCTCGACGGCGTCCGCCACGAGCGGCGCGTCCGCGCCGATCACCTGTCGCTGCAGGGCGAGCGTGGCCGTGGAGATCACGGCGCGCTCCTCGGTCTCCATGGCCGCCGTCATCGCGGCGGAGAGGTAGGCGAGGGACTTTCCGGTGCCGGTGCCCGCCTGGGCCAGGTGCACCTCTCCCCCGGTGAGGGCCTGGGAGACGGCGGAGCACATCTGCTCCTGACCGGTCCGGGTGGTGCCGGGGAGTTCGGCGACGGCGCGGCGCAGCACCCGGAGGGCGGCACCCTCCGGCTCAGCCAAGTCCTCAGACGACACGGACCCGTTCCAGCTCGGACGCGAGGGCCGGATCGGCGCGGCCCACCATCCGGGTGCCGGCATCGAGGTGTTCCTCCATCTCGATCTCGCCGTTCTCGTGCATGCGGGCCACCAGGTCCCCGCGGGAGTAGGGCACCACGAGGTCCACCTCCACCCCGGGCCGTGGGAGGAGGTCCGCGATCTCCTGCTGGAGCTCCTCGATCCCCGCCCCCGTGTGCGCCGAGACGAGCAGGGCCCGCGGGTAGGCGGTGCGGAGCCGCACCTGCACATCCGCGGGGGCGATATCCGCCTTGTTGAACACGATCAGCTCCGGGATCTGGTCCACCCCCTCGATGTCCGAGAGCACCTCCCGCACCGCAGAGATCTGGCCCTCCGGATCGGGGTGGGCGGCATCCACCACGTGCAGGAGCAGATCGGACTCCCCCACCTCCTCGAGGGTGGAGCGGAAGGCCTCCACCAGCTCGTGGGGCAGGTTGCGCACGAACCCCACGGTGTCCGCGAGGGTGTACTCGCGGCCCTCGAGTGTACGTGTACGCCGTACGGTCGGGTCGAGGGTGGCGAAGAGCTGGTTCTGGACCAGCACACCCGCCCCCGTGAGGGCGTTGAGGAGCGAGGACTTCCCGGCGTTGGTGTAGCCGGCGATCGCCACCTGCGGGGTCACCGCCCCGCGCCGGGCGGAGCGGCGTGCCTCCCGCGAGGGCGCCATGTCCGCGATCTGGCGCCGGAGCCGCGCCATGCGGGTGCGGATACGGCGGCGGTCCAGCTCGATCTTGGTCTCACCCGGTCCGCGGGAGCCGATTCCCTCACCGCTCGCCGCGCGTCCACCGGCCTGCCGGGACATCGAGTCACCCCATCCGCGCAGGCGCGGGAGCAGGTACTCGAGCTGCGCCAGCTCCACCTG